>JANXAX010000087.1 GCA_025062175.1 Anaerolineae bacterium
CTGAGCCTCGGTAACCAGCGGAGCACCCATAACCTGGATCGTGCGTTGGTGAGAGGAATAGAGTAGGGTGACCTCGACATCGACAGAAGGAAGACGATGCTCTGCTGCCTCAAGGAGCGCGGTCACAAGCTGTTGCGAGGGAATTAGCTCGCTCAGGTGACATCCTACGCAGTTATGCCGCTCAACCAGCGCCTCAAAACGAGGATTGGCCTGGACAACGATCATCTGTTCGTCCAAAACAGCCAGCCCATTTGGCGCTGTGGCCCACACAATGCGCAGCTTCTGATTCGCGACTTCTAGCTCGCGACGTCTGGCACGCTCTTGCCGGTAGATGCGCACCAGGTCCTCGCCATAGCGCTTCGCTTGCGCATAGGCCATTTCAGTTTCACTGGGTATGTCACACGGAGGTTCGTCCATCATTCGTCGGTTTATCCACCGCTCCTCAGCAGCACGTATCACCACGAGTGTAGTATGAAAATGTGTGCCGTGCAAGCGGTGTCAGTCCTTGCAAATCCTCTTTTGACATCCTCTTTCTCTCCCATTACAATCTCAATGGGAATATCCCGCTGGTTTTTTGTATGTTAATTAAGCACAAGGAGCTGGCTTCTCCGACTACGGATGCCAGTTTGTTTCAACATTGTTTCGGGAATGGGGGCTTTACACGCTCATGAACAGTGCTCAAATCCGCCAGGCCTTTCTGGATTATTTCCGCCAAAATGGCCATGTCATCGTGCCGAGTGCTTCGCTTGTGCCCAGCAACGATCCAACCTTGTTGTTCACCAATGCTGGCATGGTGCAATTTAAGGACGTCTTCTTGGGCCTGGAAAAGCGTGATTACCAACGCGCCGCGACGGTGCAGAAGTGCATGCGTGTCTCCGGCAAACATAATGACCTAGAAAACGTCGGCCCCTCTCCACGGCACCACACCTTCTTCGAAATGTTGGGCAATTTCTCCTTCGGCGACTATTTCAAGAAGGAGGCCATCCGTTATGCCTATGAGTGTTTGACCCAGGTTTACGGGCTCGACCCCGACCGTCTCTACTACACCGTGCACCAAGACGATGATGAGGCCTATGGCTACTGGATCCACGACATTGGAGTTGATCCGGCCCGTGTCCATCGCATGGGCGATAAGACCAATTTCTGGATGATGGGCGACACTGGCCCATGTGGCCCTACCAGTGAAGTGCACTATGATTGGGGTGCCGAGTATTGCACATGTGGGCAATCGAACTGCAGCGTTGCTCTTGACAATGGATGCGAGCGCTGGCTGGAGATCTGGAATCTGGTCTTCATGCAGTTCAATCAGCGGGCAGATGGCACCCGGGTGTCGCTTCCACGCACTGGGGTGGACACAGGAATGGGTTTAGAACGCATTGTGGCCGTCATCCAAGGGAAACGTAGCAACTACGATACTGATCTGTTTACACCGATTATGGATCGGGTGCAGCAGCTGCTCGGCCATACCATGGCGCAGCGCGAACAACACATGGTGGCCTATCGCGTCATCGCCGACCATAGCCGCGCTGTGACCTTCATGATCGGTGACGGGGTCATACCAGGCAATGAAGGGCGACGGTATGTCTTGCGCCTGATTTTACGGCGTGCCGCGCGCTATGGGCGCCTAGCCGGCTTCACCGAACCCTTCCTTGCTGAAGTGGCACGTGTGGTGATCGATCAGATGTCCCCCCATTACACCGAACTGCGCACCCGAGCCGATTTTATCCTGAGCGTCATCACCCAGGAAGAGGAGCGCTTTTACCAAACCTATGAGTTCGGGCTCAACATGTTGAGCGAGCTTATCGAGCAACTGAAGAAGGAAGGACGTACCACTATTTCTGGCGCCGATGCCTTCAAATTGCACGCCACGTATGGGTTCCCCTTCGAACTCACACGTGATATCGCGGCCGAGAATGGCTTGCTGGTTGACGAAGCCGGCTATCGGGAGGCGATGGCCGAACATGAAAAAGTGTCTGCGTCGGAGCGCTTCAAACTGGGTGATCTGGATAGCCTGGCTCTCTATGCGAACCTGCTCGAGCGGCTGAAAGCAGAACGCAAGCTGAGCCCCCAAGGTGTCCGACACAATCCCTACGAAACACCTGAAATCGAGACCAAGCTGGTGGCGATTTTGCGTGATAAAATGCCCGTCCGGGAAGCGCGGGCTGGAGAGCAGCTGGAAATCGTGCTGGCCGACACGGTTTTCTATGTGGAGTCCGGAGGTCAGGTCAGCGACACGGGGTCTATCGCACATTACCATGATCCGGACTCGCCACCGGTCTGGGAGTTCCAAGTCGAAGACGTGCGCCAGCCGGTGACCGGCTTGATCGTCCATATTGGCCAGCTCAAGTCGGGCACGATGCGTGTCGATGACACGGTGTGGGCCTCGGTGGATCTGGATCGCCGTTGGGATATTATGCGCAATCATACCGCCACTCATCTCCTACACAGCGAGCTGCGCTACGTGCTGGGCGAACATGTCCAACAAGCTGGCTCTTTGGTGGCGCCGGACCGTCTGCGCTTTGACTTCACCCATCCCACGATGCTGACCCAGGAGGAGCTGCGCACTGTCGAGAGCCTGGTCAACGAAGCGATCATGGCCAACTACGCAGTGCGCATCGAACAGAAAGAGTACCGCCGGGCCGTTGCAGAAGGAGCCATAGCACTTTTCGGGGAGAAGTATGGCGATGTGGTGCGCGTGGTCAAGATCGGTGAGGATGACGAAATCTTCAGCCAGGAGCTCTGTGGCGGCACTCATGTCGAGTATACTGGCGACATTGGACTGTTCTACATCGTATCGGAGAGCGGCGTCGCAGCCGGGATCCGGCGTATTGAAGCGGTGACGGGCCGGCATGCCTATCAGCTGGTACAAAAGCGCATGATGGCGCTTGATGCCGCGGCCGCTTTCCTGGGATGTGCTCCTGAAGAGATCGACCGCAAGGTTTTAGGCCTTTTGGATCAGCTGCAGGCGAAGGAAAAAATGATCGCCCAACTGCGGCGCGAGCTAGCCCGCCGAGACTTTGAGCACATCCTGGGCGAAGTCAAAAGGATCGACAGCGTCAACGTCCTATCTGCTAAGGTAGACGTGAGCGATATCACCACTCTACGTGAGATGAGCGACTGGTTCCGGGAACGGCTGGGCTCCGGGGTGATTGTCCTGGGTACAGTGCTGAATGGAAAACCCAACTTTGTGGCCGCGGTGACACCCGACCTGGTGCAACGGGGCGTCCATGCCGGCAACCTCGTGCGCGCGGTGGCCCAAAGAGTCGGGGGAAGCGGGGGTGGCAAACCCACTTTAGCCCAAGCAGGAGGTCACGACGTAACGCGAATGGACGAAGCGTTAGAAGTCGTGCCGGACTTGGTGCGTCAAGCTTTGCACGATTGAACGCCAAGCCTCTTCGTGCGAGAACACCCTGCAATGCGCACGCTTCTTGAGTCGATCCGAAACGCTACACTGGTTTCTCGGAGTACCCATCCTAGGGCAAAATCGCCATACAGAGCGCTCAGCCTGCTCGATTTGGGCGCTGAATCGCTGAAAGCGGTCGTAGCCCGACGAGAAGAAGATGCCGTCCGGATTTTAGGTTATGGCCTTGCTTCGACACGAGGTTGTTCCTTGGAGGGTGATCGAGCCGCCATCCTCACGCTTGCCACCGCTGCCGAGGAGGCGCTGACTATGGCAGAGGATCATACGGCGTCCGTTTCAGGGCACAAGGTTGTGCCAGACGACGCGGTTTTCTGCCTCCCGGTACGTTTTATCCGTAGCCAGATGATCGTCCTGCGCCAAAGACGTTCTGATCCCACCACACCCATTTCGGCTCGTGAAGTGAAGAAACTGCACGAACGGGCAGCTCACTTGCTTCGTGAGCGCTTATCTGGCCCAAACGGCTCGAGCGAGACTTGGGAGGTACTCGCTCCAACGAGCGCTAGCACAGTGTTCTTCGTGGATGGTCATCCAGTCAGTGATGCGGTGGGGCTGAAAGGCAAAACGTTCGCCGCCTCGATGCTCGGTATGGCTGTGCCATCCCGGATTGTCAGCTCCGTGGCGACGATCGCCAGTAAGCTGGAGGTTGTGCCTTATGCCATTATGAGCGCGCCACAATCCCTGGCCGCGTTGACGCCACAGCGCGAGGCGATCCTGATCGACGTGGGGCGCGATGGTACTAGCGTTAACTTGATCCGCCACAGTGCCTTGATGGCAGTAATGTGGTGGCCCCAGGGTGGCGAGTATTTCACCATCAATCTGGCGCGGACGTTTCACTGTCTGCCCGAGCACGCCGAAGAGCTGAAACGTGCCTACGTGGCCAATCTTCTCTCCCCAGAGGATGTTGTATTGGTGAAACGCGCTTTGGAAAAACCAATGCGTGAATGGTTCGACTCACTGGTATCCGTCCTGCGCGCTTTGGCAGACGATCACGGACATACTATAAGTGTGCTGCTCGATGAACGACAGACGGTCGCATATCATGAGAATGTCCTGCCCGGTCGCATATTTGTCACCGGGGGAGGCAGTCTACTGCCCGACCTTGTTTCGGCAATGCACAACTTGGAAGCAGTGGCAGGAATACCCTTTGATCGTGCCGTCGAGATCGAGCCTTTGGGACGCTTTCTGGGCATGCGCCGACCCGGTCAACTCCTCCTAATCGATATGCCTCGTCATCCCCTAGGCGACCTGTTGGCATCAGCGATAGGGCTGGCAACCGGGGTAACGTGGTGAAGGGATCTGTGCATATGCGAAAGACGGCCCAATCCGTGGCCGCGGCACAGGAAGCCGCTCGAGAAAAACCAGCCCAGGTGATTTACCTCGATCCAGACGACGACGCGGCGGTCGTGCGTGACCGGCTGGAATGGGCCGAGGCAGAGCGGGTGTTGCTAGTGCTTCCATGGCGCAATCGGGCATTGCGCAGCCTGGTGAGCTTGAAGCTCATCGCGCGCTACGCCAGCAGCACCGGCCGCGTCGCCGCGTTGGTCACACCCGACCCGCGGGTGAGCGAGTTGGCCACCGAAGCCGGTTTGACCACTTTCAGCTCGATCGAACACGCGCGTCGCTCTCAATGGCTGAAATCCATCGATGAGACACCACCGAGCCACTTGGATGAATTGGTCACCGCCTATGATGAGGTGACCGAGCCGGAGAAGGTGGCGGGTATCTCACTGCCGGAACGACCTCTGCGCAAAGTTGTGCGCCCGAAGTGGTTGCCCGTCTTTCATATCAAACCCCGTCGACGCTTGTCCCCTTCCCAGGTGCTGATGCGGCGACTTCTGAGCGCTCTGGGTTTCTTGATCCTGCTAGCGGTCCTGAGCGCTATGATCGGCGTGGTTGTGCTGTTGCTCTATCCGCAGGGCTCGATCCACTTGAGACCTAAGCGGATCCCCGTGCAGACAGAGTTGACCCTGCGAGCCGACCCGCAGGCCGAAAAGATCAATTACCAAACGTTGGACATACCGGCACGCTTGGCACAGGTGGAGCTGCGTGATGTGGGCGTGATTGCACCCTCCGGCGCCAGCGCGTTACCCACCGAACGTGCCAGTGGTGCCGTGACATTCATCAACCGTACCCTGCAAGAGGTGACCGTGCCGATCAGCACCACGGTCAGCACGTCGCGTGGTCTCAACATACGCTTTACCACGAACATCACGGTAACCGTGCCGGCGGCAGTGAACGCCACCGCCGTCGTGACGGTCACCGCTGTGGATCCAGGCCCCATCGGCAATGTGGCGGCTGGCCAGATTAACCGGATTGAAAATCCCGTCCTGGCACGGCAACTGGCAGTCATCAACGAACTCCCGACCAGCGGCGGGGCAGTCAAGCAAGCAGGTGTGGTCACCCGTGAGGACAAGGACCGTCTATGGTCCATCGTTTTGCAAAAGATGTATCAGGTGGGCTATAGCCGCCTCAAGGAAGAGCTGGCAGAGCAGGAGTTTTTGCCACCCGAATCGGTGATCGTGTTGCCTCTGGAAGGAATTTTCACCCCTAGCCTGGATGGGGAGCAGGCTGACCAGCTTTCCCTCGACATGCATGCTGTAGTGCGCGGGACCGTGATCGCAACTCAGCATGCTAACCGGCTGGGACTGGCTGCCCTGCAGGCAGAGCTGCCCCGAGAGCACAAGCTGGACCCCCGCAGTCTTCAGTTTGAAATTGGCGAGGTCTTGAGTGTTGCAGACGACCGCTCGGTCACCTTTACGATGCGAGCCTCGGGCGAGGCGATCGCGCAAATCGACGTTGACCGAGTTGCGAGTATTGTGCGAGGACTGCCAGTTGATCAAGCTCAGCAGCTGCTTGCACAGCAACTGCCGTTGGCCGAGACACCCTTGGTGTCGGTCACACCGAACTGGTTGGGCCGCTTGCCCTGGCTACCATTTCGCATTCAGGTGAACGTGGTGGAATAGTACCAACGAAATGCAAGCGGACAATGCTGGTATGGTGATCATCGCATTGGATGTGGGCGAACGGCGCATCGGGGTGGCAGTCAGCGACCCGAGTGGCACGCTGGCAACACCCCATGGGATTATTGAGCGTCGCTCTCGGTCGCAGGACTTTGCGACCATCGCTGAGCTAGTACGCAGATTGGGCGCCCAACGGGTGATCGTGGGACTGCCTATTTCACTGGACGGAACGATTGGACCCCAGGCGCGCCGCGTGATGCGCTATGCCCAAGCGCTGGCCCGAGCGCTCAGCGTGCCCATCGAGATGGTAGACGAACGTTATTCAACCGCGCTCGCACAAGCTCTTCTGAGCGAAGCCGGTCGCCGAACGCGGGCTCAGCTGGATGCTGCCGCAGCTGCGGTGATCCTACAAGAATACCTGGACCATCGCACGTGATCGTCTGCAGGAGGGATACTTCGTGCGCAAGAGATTGTGGCTTTTTTGGCGAGGCTTTTTCTTCGTCGCCGCGCTGATCTCGCTTGTCGCGGCTCTGGGCATCGGGATCTGGTATCTGCGTTCCCAGGGCAGCGGCACGTTGATCGCGCTCCAGGCAATCCCGGGAGGACGACAGCCCCAAGGTGTGGGCGATTGGGCGCTCGGTTTCTATCTGCAGCTCAACGCAGAACGCATTAACATGCCAGCCAGCGACGACCCCACCCCGATTCACTTCCGGATCGAAGCAGGTGAGACAGCTGTCAGCATCGGCACTCGGCTCCAGGAGATGGGCTTGATCAGCGACGTGGAGCTCTTCCGGCGCTTCCTCCAATACAATGGATTGGATGCCTCCCTCGAGGCGGGCGACTATGTGCTGCGCCGCAATATGAGCATGCGCGAGATCGGCGAGGCCCTGCAACACAGCAAGGTCGAGGAAGTGACAATCACCATTCCGGAAGGATGGCGCGCCGAGCAGGTAGCGGAACTGCTCTCGAAGCGTGAAATTATGGACGGCAGCCTGTTCCTGGCCGCGGTCCGGCGAGGAGAAACGGTGCAACATCCTCTGCTGGAGAGCAAGCCAGCCGGGATGAGCTATGAAGGCTATCTGTTCCCCGAGACCTATCGCCTTCCCGTCCAACCGACCCCAGAGGACATTCTAACCCGTATGTTGAACACGCTGCAAACGCGCCTGCCCATCGATTGGGAGGATATGGCCGCTGCCCAGGGCCTCACGTTCTACCAAGTGCTGACATTGGCTTCCATCGTAGAACGCGAGGCAGTTATTCCGGATGAGCGCCCGGCTATCGCCAGTGTCTATCTCAACCGACTGAAACGGGGCATGCATCTCAACGCCGACCCGACTGTGCAATATGCGATGGGCTATCAGCCAGACAGCGGCCAGTGGTGGAAGACGCCGGTGACCATTGAGGAGTATCAGGGGGTCAATTCGCCATACAACACCTATCTGCACCCGGGCTTGCCACCCGGCCCGATCTGCAGTCCTGGCATCAGCGCCATCATAGCAGTGTTGCAACCGGCAAACACGGACTATCTTTACTTCGTGGCCCGTGGGGATGGTGGACACGTGTTTGCCACAACGATGGAAGAACACGAGCGCAACGTCCAGAGATATATGGGAGGTCGCTAGCCTCGGTCTATGGAAACTTCCGCGGAATGCTCGACGTCTTTCGCTTCTGCACCCGACCTCTCTGCATTGCGTGCGCAGTTCCCTGCCTTGCAACAAACGGACTCTCGTGGAAGACCCTATGTCTTTTTCGACGGGCCGGGCGGCACTCAGGTGCCTCAGTCGGTTATCGAGGCGATGGCCGATTACATGATACGTGCGAATGCGAATACCCATGGCCAGTATGCAACCAGCCGCTGCACCGATCAGATGATCGAAGAAGCGCGCCAGGCGATGGCCGATTTTTTGAACACCCCATCCCCAGACGAAATTGTGTTTGGGCCTAACATGACCACCCTGACCTTCGCCATCAGCCGCGCCATTGCGCGGACGCTGCGCCCTGGCGATGAGATCATCGTAACCCGGCTAGATCATGACGCAAACATCGCGCCTTGGGTGGCCTTGGAAGAACAAGGTGCGGTGATTCGTTACCTCGATTTCAATCCGGAAGATTGCACTCTAGATATGGCGAGTCTGCAACGACTCATCAACACGCGTACGCGGCTGGTTGCGGTGGGCTATGCCTCCAA
>JANXAX010000088.1 GCA_025062175.1 Anaerolineae bacterium
ACGACAGCAGATGGTGTGGCCGTAGAAGAGTACACCCTTACCAACGCCAACGGCATGGAGGTCAAAGTCATCACCTACGGCGGCATTATCACCTCGATCAAGGTGCCCGACCGATTCGGTAACATGGCCAATGTCGCACTGGGGTTCGACAATCTCAAAGACTACGAGACGAAGAACCCCTACTTCGGTTGTATCACAGGACGTTATGCCAACCGTATCGCTAAGGGCAAGTTCACTCTAGACGGGGTGGAGTACACGCTCGCTATCAACAATCCACCCAACGCGCTCCACGGTGGGCTCAAAGGCTTTGACAAGCAGGTCTGGAAGGCGAAAGAGATCACCACCCAAGAGGGCGTTGGTCTGGAGCTCACGTATCTCAGCCCCGATGGCGAGGAAGGGTATCCTGGCAACCTGGACGTGAAGGTCGTATATCTGTTGACTGACAACAATGAGATTCGCATGGATTACACGGCGACCACGGACAAACCGACGGTGGTCAATCTGACTAATCACACCTATTTCAACCTGAGCGGCGAGGGCAGCGGCACCATCTATGATCACATTCTGATGATCAACGCTGACCGCTACACCCCAGTGGATGAAACCCTCATCCCGACGGGTGAGCTGGCGCCCGTGGAGGGTACGCCTTTCGATTTCCGTGTGCCCAAAGCAATCGGCCCGGGTCAGCGCTCGAACCATCCCCAAATTGTCTTCGGCCGCGGTTATGACCACAACTGGGTACTGAACCGGCCATCGTTCGAGGACAAGTCTCTGATCATCGCAGCACGCCTCTATGATCCCGCTTCCGGTCGTGTGCTCGAGGTGTGGACCACCGAGCCAGGTATGCAGTTCTACGCCGGTAACTTCCTGGATGGCACACTTTATGGTCCTTCGGGCCGCTCCTATCGCCAAAGTGATGGGCTTGCTTTGGAGACTCAGCACTTCCCCGACTCGCCCAACAAGCCCAACTTCCCGTCCACTGTATTGCGGCCTGGCGAGACCTATCAGACCACCACGATTTTCAAGTTTGCCACAGATTGAGTGAACATCTTTGTTAAGTAAAAAAGATAGGGGATGCACCTTGGTGCATCCCCTGTTTTTGCGTTCTTTTTTCTCAACACGCATCTAGTGTAAAGCTCACCTTATCACGATCGTGCATAGTGCCTCCATCTGACGTTCGTCTGTGGGCTTGCAAGGACCAACCCTATGGCACTCGCTGCTCCGAACGCATCGATCAGCAGATCGAGCCAGCTCGCATCGCGCCCTGGCACAAAACTTTGATGTATTTCATCGAATATAGCATATAGAAACGTACCCATAAATGCTAGTGCCACTGCCACATATCGATTCCGAAGAGACGATGCAATGACACGCCACCATAGCAGGGCCAATACGGCATATCCGCCGAAATGGCCGGCATGTTTCAGCAGCCAGTCTAACCAGATCACACTCAATCCAGGCAGATGCGGCTGGGCAGAAAACCAGAAAATCAGACCCATCCACACAAGGGGCGGCAACCATAGCCTGACGAACGCCCGGCAGAATGAACCCATCTTCTTGCAGACCGCCTCTATGTTCTGGGATAAAACCTTCGCGGTCCTATTCTCTCGACCGGTTCATATGCACGCATAGGGTGCTCACCTTCCTCGACCGCTCTATCCCGTGTTATAAGCGCGTTCGACTTCCTCTACCAAGCGAGGCCATTCAAAGTGTGCGCGGATACGCTGTGCTGCGGCCGTTCCCAGACGCACGCGCAGTGAGGCATCCCGTAATAGATACAACACAGCCTCGGCAAAGGCTTGATCATCCTCCGGATATACCAGCAATCCACTTTCTCCGTCTAGGATATATTCGCGATTCTGTCCCACCGCATCTGCTACCACCGGGATGCCCGCCGCGAGCAACTCTATCAGCTTCACCGAGCATTTCGCACGATTGACAGGTGTATCATCGAAGGGAAACAGTCCCACATCCGCCATCGCAAAATAATCTGCTAGCCGTTCAGATGCCACCCAACCTACAAAGGTCACTTTATCGGCCAGGCCAGCTTGACAGAGCAGGCTAGCCAGCTCAGCCTCTTCGTGGTGCAACCCTTTACCCACTACGAGGAGACGCGCCGTGGGTTGGTGTGCGACCACCTGCTGCAGAATGCGGACAACGCGTTCCAGCCGGAACTCCAAGAAGCGACTGTACAATAACAGAATTGGAGAGTTATCCTTTTTGTCTGCACGGACTACGATGCGACGAGCGGCACAATTGGCAAACGCATCCGGCCACACACCATTAGGCACATAAAAGATGCGATCAAACGGGACTCCGGTCTGGGCAACTAGACGTCTCAACTCTTGACTCGCCACCGTCACCGAGTCTGCGTGACGCAATCCCCATACCTCTTGCCAGGCAAAAAAACGTTTTTGGACAGCGGAGTACGCTTCTATTTGATTCCAGGCTTGTTCCCAATCATCTTCATCGACCACCAGGCGCAGCTGCGGTTTTGCTAAGCCAGCAAGCCGTAACCACCATAGCACGAAGTGGGTCAGTCCTGCATATCCTTTCGGCTTGAAACAGTGGACGACGTCCACCGGCAGAGTCATGGTCTGGCGCACCAAATGAAGGGTCAGCCCGAGGTGAAAAATGCCCGGCAAGCGGGACGGAAGGTTCGCGTGAATGATTTGCACCCCATCTTGTACCCAGGCACATCCGGATTCCCAGGGACTATCCCATGGAGGAACGAGTAGCCACACCCTGTGTCCACGTGCTGCCAAGGCACGCGCCAGTGGCAGGGCACGCGCCCGCACCGTGCCTTTGCGATACAGACCGAACGTGCCCACCATTGCTATGTTCATCTGGCGGTATTCCCTATGGGAATGGTGCCTCCCTCAGCGAATGTGAAGATAATGAAATGCTTCACGATAAACCTGACGGCCGTATGGATCGATATCCAGAGCCCGTTGACGTACGCGATCCAACACCTGTGGATCACTGATTTGGCTAGCATGCGCCTTGATAGCCTCAATTTTCAGATCGATTGTATCGGTGATATCCACCCAACGGTTCGGCTGAACGCTGCCCGCGAGATAGATTTCGTGCACCGCATGAGGTTCAAGCCCCTCTGCCAACAGTTCTGGATGATACATCCGGTTGCGCGCGGCCGGGAATATTGCCTCCAACGCCACCACACCTGCAATGCGGTGATCTGGATGGTTAATGTAACCGGCATCAAAATAGTAGGCTGCCGGATCCGGACATATGACGATATCCGGCCGATAACGACGGATTTCACGCACGATATGCCGACGCAACTCTAAGGTGGGCTGCAGCTCCCCGTCCGGCTCATCGAGAAAGACCACCTCTTTGACCCCGAGGATTTGTGCCGCTGCGCGTTGCTCATCTCGGCGCACAGCCGCCAAACGTTCAGGTGTCATTGTGGGATCGCTGCTGCCTTTGTTGCCATTGGTCAGAATCAGATAGCGGACTTCGATACCTTCGCGCACCCAACGCGCGATGGTACCTCCACAATAGAACTCCGGGTCATCCGGATGGGCAACAATCACCATAGCACGTTTCTGTTGTTCCACACCCCATCCCTCATGTCCGCGACGTTCTTGGCTAGACAAAAGAAGGGGCGGCATCATTGATGTTTGACACCGCCCTTTGGACTATCAGACAGCCCCGATTGCTGTAGTAGCATTGGAGCTGATGTGTTAACCTAGCGTGGACGACGTTGCTCCTCTAAATTGAAATCCCAGTAGCCTGGCCCCTCGCGGAAGTATCGAGCATTCATTTCTGCATCCACCTCATGACCGGGGGGAAGCTCCTCTAGAGGGAAGATCGCTTGTGGTGGGCAGACCGGGACACAGGCGCCACAATCAATACAGGTGTCCGGATCGATGTAAAAATACTTCCCCCAAACTGGATCATTCTTATCCCCCGGCACAATACAGTCAACCGGGCAGACCTCGACACAATCCCCTTCGCGGGTACAAAGTGTGGTAATCACATGCGGCATGTGGTTCTCCTCCTTTTGATACCATTCCGCTAAAAATACACCTTTTTACGTTTGTGGAAGTGATTGTGTCCATTTTAGCATAAATGCCGGTTGTGTGACAAATAACCGTCTTGCTTGCCCTTTTGCACAAAACGCTATATAATTTGGGTTGTTCCGCCACCCTAGCTCAATCGGCAGAGCAGCCGCTTCGTAAGCGGCGGGTTATCGGTTCGAGTCCGATGGGTGGCTTGCGCAAATATATAATACCTTGTGGTCTTATCCCTCATTATCCCATAATATCTCTTGTGATACGCTACCTCACCACAAAGCACCTAGGCCGGTCCTGGTTCAGACACCCCCAGCACGCGCCCACGGCGCCCGCCGTGCCTGCTCCCGCTCCAGGGCAAGCACACTTTTTTCACAAAGGACCAGAACGCATCTACCTCCACGGCGCTGAGGCGGAGGTCACGAACGAAGACCGCACGGATCACCTGGGCGTGCTGCGCCGCGGCGCGCAGCCAGCGCCCGCTGGTTTCGTATTGATGGCCGCTGATCTCCTCGGCGGCGCTCAGGCTGCCCCGGCGCATCCGGATGAGCAAAGTATGTGCCACTTCTTCCGGTGGTGTGCGCAATCGGTACAGCGGTGTCCCGTACGTCGGACCGAAGGAGCGCTGGCAGTGGCGGCAGACCCAGCGCGGGCGGTCCTCTGTGCTCCCGTTGCAGATGACATGCGTCGCTCCACAGCGGGAGCAGGTAGGATTGTCGGGCGAAGGTTTGCGCGCCATTTTGCACCTTCGCCCAGCATCATACCCCAAATCACCACTTGCGAGAGTGACTACCTGCAAATCTATGCGGAAGAGCAAATGGATGAGCTCGTTCTTGGTTATCGATGTACGCGGGCATCGCATCAGAACATTGTCCACCCAGTAGTGCTCGAAGCACGTTTCCACAATCTCCCAAGACCCCAATTTGTCGACAAAGGAACAAAGTGAGATGTACTCCGAGCTTCCAATCCCTTGACTTTTCTTTCGTTTCATGATATAATGAAAGTGATCAAAAGAAATTGGACGGATTACAGGGATGTCCGAGCAGATCGTCCGCGATCTCTATTTGGAAGAACGCCGCGCGCGCATCCTGGAGTATATCACCCGCACAGGCCGTGCTTCGGTGGCGGAGCTCAGTCGCCAGTTTGGCGTCTCGGAGGTGACCATCCGTGCTGACCTGCAATCCCTGGCCGAGCAAAACCTGGTAGTGCGCACTCATGGCGGTGCTGTGCCGGCCAACAATCAACTGCTCGACGAACTGTCGCTCGCCATCCGCCGCAGGCGCCAGGTGTTGGAGAAGAGTCGCATCGGCCAGGCAGCTGCCGAACTGATCGCCAACGGAGATGCTGTCTTTCTGGACAGCAGCAGCACGGCTTTGGCCATCGCCCATCATCTACGCCACCACCGTGACGTCACTATCATCACCAACAGCCTGGCGATTGCCTATGAGATGCTGAGCGTGTCGGGCGTGACGGTGGTCATGCCAGGTGGCACGGTGCGCCGCGACACCGCCTCGCTGGTGGGCACCGATGGACTCAGTATGCTGGCCCGCTTCAATATCGAAAAAGGGTTCTTTGGCGCCCACGGCCTCAACCTGCCGGAGGGGCTGACTGATGTGAGCAGCGCCGAAGCGGAGGTCAAGCGCCCTATAGTCGCAATGTGCCGTCAGGTTATCGCGGTGCTGGACGCCACGAAGTGGGGACGGGTGGGCCTCGCCTCGTTCGCCAGCCCGGAGGAAATCGACTGCGTCATCACTGACCAACATGCTCCCGCCGAACTGGTCGGAGCGGTGCGCGCGTTGGGCATTCATGTGATTCTTGTGTAGCATTCGGAACTAGCGGGCGTGAGACGCCCAAAACACTTAGGGAGAGAGGACATATGGCAACGACAATAACGGATCAGGTTCAGGTGCAGGTAGAACGTGTCTCCGCTTTGATCGAAGAACAGGGCCTGACGAAAGAGGATTTGATGACCGCCCTGCGCCAGATCATGGAGATTCGCGCATTTGAGAACAACATCGCTAATTTGTTGAGCAAGGCAGTGCTGAAAGGGGCGTCCCATCTCTACGCTGGGCAGGAGGCAGTAGCCGTCGGAGCGATCAGCGCTTTGCGTGATGATGATCTGATCACCAGCACGCATCGCGGCCACGGACACGCCCACGCTCACGGCGACAAGGTTGCCAAGACTCCAGAAGCAAAGCAGGAGCACTTCAACAAGATGATGGCCGAGGTGCTCGGCAAGGCGACCGGCTACTGCAAGGGCAAAGGCGGCTCAATGCACATCGCCGATGTGGAACACGGCAACCTGGGCGCAACCGGCATTGTGGGCGGCAACATCCCTGTAGCGGTCGGCGCAGCGCTGGCGCAAAAATTGATGAAGACCGACCGCGTGGTGCTGTGCTTCTTCGGCGACGGCGCTGCCAACACAGGCAACTTTCACGAAGCGCTCAATATGGCCAGCCTGTGGGACCTACCGGTAGTTTTCATCTGCGAGAACAACCTGTATGCGATGTCCGTGCCGTGGCGCAAGGCAAGCAAGCTCTCCAGCATCGCTCATCGCGCGTGTGCGTATGGCATTCCCGGCGAGACAGTGGACGGCATGGACATGCTAGCGGTGCGCAGCGTGGTCTCCAAGGCAGTTGAGCGGGCACGTCGCGGCGAAGGTCCCACATTGATCGAAGCGATCACCTATCGCTACTACGGCCACTCGCACTCTGACCCACGCGCCTATCGCACACGTGAGGAAGAGGCAGAGTGGCGCAAACGCGATCCCATCATCTTGCTGAAGAACGCTATGCAGAGCATCAACTGGCTAACCGAGGAGGAGTTCGAGGCCCTGGAGGAGGCAGTGCAGCGCAAGCTGGAAAGGGCGATGGAGTTCGCCACCAACTCACCCGACCCCTCGCCGGATGAGCTGTGCACGGATGTCTACGCTCCTTCACCCTGGACACAGGCGGATATTGAGGCGGAGCGTGCACTGCGCGAG
Organism: Anaerolineae bacterium; assembly: GCA_025062175.1. Taxonomy (GTDB): domain Bacteria; phylum Chloroflexota; class Anaerolineae; order 4572-78; family NAK82; genus NAK82. Next base: position 7,018 of record JANXAX010000088.1, read on the forward strand.
CGCGTGCGCAATGATCCCAACATGCGCCAGATTTCCTACGCCCAGGCGCTTCAGGAAGCGATGCGCGAGGAGATGCTCCGTGACGAGCGTGTCTTTATTATGGGTGAGGATGTCGGTCTCTACGGAGGTGCCTATGGCGCCACGCGCGGTCTCTACCAGGAGTTCGGCGAATGGCGTGTGATCGACACCCCCATCTCCGAGGCAACCATCGGTGGCGCCGCCGTGGGCGCCGCGATGGCGGGTATGCGCCCCATTGCCGAGATAATGTACGTGGACTTCACCCCGCTGGCGATGGACCAGATCGCCAACCAAGGCGCCAAAAACCGCTACATGTTTGGCGGCAAGACCATCGTGCCGATGGTCATTCGTACTGAAGGGGGTGCCGGTCGTGCCATTGCCGCACACCACTCGCAAAGCCTGGAGGCGCTCTGGACGCACTTCCCGGGCATCTATGTGGTCATGCCGGCCACCCCTTACGATGCTAAAGGGCTGCTCAAGGCGGCCATCCGCGACGACAACCCGGTGATGTTCATCGAGCATAAGATGCTCTATCGTGAGAAGGGACCTGTTCCAGAGGAAGAATACATCATCCCGCTGGGTGTGGCTGACATTAAACGCCCCGGTAAAGACGTCACGCTGGTGACTTATTCTCGCATGGTGCTGCGCGCCCTGGAAGCAGCCGAAATCCTGGCCCAGGAGGGCATCGACGTGGAGGTCATCGACCTGCGTACCCTCAAGCCCCTCGACTTGGAGACGATCATCACTTCGGTCAAAAAAACCGGCCGTCTGGTCGGGGTGACAGAAGCTTATGAGAACACCAGCTTCATCAACGAGATCATGGCGCAGGTGAACGATCACGCCTTTGACTGGCTGGATGCACCAATGGTGCGCGTCGCCGCGGCGAACGTGCCGGTGCCACGCGCCGAGGTGCTGGAAGATCTGGCCATCCCGAACGTGAACCGCATCGTCGAAGCGTGTAGAAAGGTGGTGCGCTGATGGCCGAGGAGTTCTTCATCCCCAAGCTGGGTCAGACAGTCGAAGAGGTTACCATCCTGGGCTGGAAGGTCGAGGATGGCCAGCGCGTCGAACAGGGTGATCCAGTGCTGGAGGTAGAGACCGACAAGGCAGTCTTCCCAGTGGAGGCGTATGCCTCGGGCTACATCCACCTGGGCCCCTACAAGGCGGGCGATGTGGTGCCGGTGCTTACCGTGGTGGCAGTCATCGGTAAGAAGGACGACAAGTTCGAGGTGAAAGGGGCGCCCGCTGCACAGCCTGAGGCAGAAGCGGCGGCTGCACCTGCCGAGGCCACCCCAACAACGGTGACGGTTTCTGAAGCACCAGCGACGGGCAAGGTGTTCGCCTCGCCGCGCGCGCGGCGCCTGGCAGCTCAGGAAGGGGTGGACCTGCGTTTGGTCACGCCCACCGGAGGCGGTGGGGTGAGAGTTGCCGAGCGCGACGTGCTCGCCTATCTGAGCACGATGCCCAAGGCGACTCCCGTGGCGCAGAAGATGGCCGCCGAAGCGGGCATCGA
>JANXAX010000089.1 GCA_025062175.1 Anaerolineae bacterium
CCCATCACGATTCGCGGAGGTGCGCTGCGCGCCATCGCGTATACGATGCCGGTTGCCAGTGCGCAGGTCAAAAGCGCCATCTTGCTGGCTGGCTTGTACGCCGAGGGTGAGACGGTGGTCCACCAGCCAGGACCGGCGCGCGATCACACCGAACGGATGCTGCGCGCTCAGGGTGTCCATATCGTCCAGCACGACAACACAATTCGTTTGACACCGAGCGGGCGTCCGCTCGCGCCGTTGTACTTGACCGTGCCAGCCGACTTCTCGTCCGCGGCTTTCATACTGGTCGCTGCTCTGTTAGTGCCACGCTCCGAAGTTCAACTGTGCCGGATTAACGTGAACCCGACGCGCACCGGATTGCTGGACGTGTTGCAGGCAATGGGGGCGCATATCCAGGTCGGTGAGGTGCAGGAACAGGGTGGCGAACCGGTTGCTGATCTCCTCGTGCATCCGGCGGCGTTGCAGGCTGGCCAGGTGGCCGGCAATCTGGTGGTGCGTATGATCGACGAGTTTCCCATCTTTGCCGTCGCCGCCACCCAGGCATCCGGCAGCACGGTAGTGCGTGATGCTCAGGAACTGCGCGTCAAGGAGAGCGACCGCATCGCCGCGGTGGCTACCGAGCTGCGCAAGATGGGGGCGCGCATCGAAGAGCAGCCGGATGGTTTTGTCGTGGAAGGGCCGGTGACGCTCCAGGGAGCGCATGTCGAGAGCCATGGCGATCACCGGTTGGCGATGGCCCTGGTAGTCGCCGGCCTGATCGCACGGGGAGAGACCGTGGTGCACGGTTGTGAGGTGATCGGCGACAGTTTCCCAGATTTCGTGCCGCTGATGCGCCAATTGGGTGCAAATATTGAGGAGGGGTGAAGGACGGCCACTGCGAACGTGTGGATGGGATAGGGGGTGAGACGGAGATGAACCGAACGCAGGTGATTGCGTCAGAGCTGCGCATCACCGGACGCACGCGTTTAGTCGGCATCTTGGGCCTGCCGGTGGAGCATAGTCTTAGCCCCGTCATGCACAATGCCGCCTTCGCTGCCTTGGGCTTGGATTGGGTGTATGTGCCCCTGCCGGTCTATCCGGACCATCTCGGCGAGGCTGTGCGTGGGTTGCGTGCCATGGGCTTTGTCGGGGCGAACGTCACGGTGCCGCATAAACAGGCGGTGCTGCGCTATCTGGATGATGTCGCTGAAGACGCCCTGGTGATCGGCGCCGTCAACACCATCGTGGTGCGTGATAACGAGCTTTACGGGGATAACACGGATGCCAGCGGCTTCATCGTGGCATTGGTCGAGGCGGGCTTTGACCCCAGGGGCATTTATGCCGCCGTGTTAGGAGCGGGTGGGGCAGCGCGTGCGGTGGTACACGCCCTGGCCAATGCGGGCGCGCGTCAGGTGTGCGTCTATAACCGCCATGTCCAACGGGCTTATGAACTGTGTCGCGATATGGCGCGCTTTCACCTTGGTGTCCGCTTCGAGGCTCATCCACTGGATGCGGTGCGTGACATCGACGAGGACGTCAGCTTATTGGTCAACGCCACATCGCTGGGGATGTGGCCGGAGACCGAGGTTTCGCCATGGCCGATGGATGTGCCCATCCCGGCCCACTTGACGGTGTGTGATCTGGTCTACCGTCCTTTGGAGACACTGTTCCTCACCCAAGCACGCGCCGCGGGCGCCGAGATTGTCAGCGGTCTGGGCATGCTGGTCTATCAAGGCGCAGCAGCCTTTGAAATGTGGACCGGGCATCCGGCACCGGTACATATTATGCGGCAAGCGTGCCAGGAGTTTCTGACGCAAGAGAGCCGCGCCGAAGCCAGCATGGCAGAACAGCCAATGGCCGAAACGGAGCAAGGCACATAGTGATTCGAGCCTGCAATCGAGATTGGGATTAAGCATGTTGCGTTTTCTGACCGCCGGGGAGTCGCACGGAGCGGAATTGACCGCCATCCTCGAGGGGATGCCGGCCGGTTTGCCGCTCACACCGGAGCACATTCAGGGCGATTTGCGCCGCCGCCAACAAGGCTATGGTTCTGGCGGACGCATGGGCATCGAGAAGGACACGGTGCGCATCAGCGCCGGGGTGTTAGGCGGCAAGACGACTGGCGCGCCCATTGCCCTGCACATCGCTAACCTGGACCATGTGCGCTGGCGTGACCGCGAGATTGCCCCTATGACCATCCCGCGGCCGGGCCACGCGGATCTCACTGGGGCGATCAAGTATGGATTGCGCGACCTGCGGTTGGCACTGGAACGCGCCAGCGCCCGGGAGACCGCGGCACGGGTGGCAGTGGGCGCGGTATGCCGCCATCTACTCAGCCAGTTTGGCATTGTAATCGGCAGCTACGTGGTCAGCATCGGCGAGGTGACAGCGTCATTGCCGCTCCCCGACTACGACGCTGCGCACACGACCTATCTGGCACGTTTCCAAGCCGCCGAAGCGAGCGAGGTACGTTGCCCCGACCCTGAAGCGGCGGAACGGATGCGCCAGACGATTTGGGATGCAATGCAGGCCAAAGACACCTTAGGGGGGGTCTTCGAGGTGGTCGCGTTGGGTGTGCCCCCCGGACTGGGGTCCTACGCCCAGTGGGACCGCCGCCTCAGCGCGCGCCTGATGGCGGCCGTGGGTAGTATTCAGGCGGTGAAAGGGGTGGAAATCGGGCCGGCCTTTGAGAACGCCCGCCTACGCGGCACCCAGGTGCACGACGAGATCTTCTTGCGGTCAAACGACAAGTCCACCGCGTCGGATGAATTGATCCGGCGCACGAACCGAGCCGGTGGACTGGAAGGAGGCATCTCCACCGGCATGCCCATCATCGTGCGCGGTGCGATGAAGCCGATCTCCACAACGCTCAACCCGTTGCGCTCGGTAGACCTGGCGACCGGCCAGCCGACGACCACTCGCTATGAACGTTCTGATTTCTGTGCAGTGCCGCGCGCCGCGGTCGTCGCCGAAGCCATGGTCGCCTTCGTCCTGGCAGACGCCTTGATCGAAAAGCTGGGAGGCGACAGCCTAGATGAGATGCGCGCACGCTTTGCCACTCTGCGGCGCGCTCGTCTGCGCGACCTTCCAATGGACAATGTCCCCTGGCAGATGTTCTAAGCAACTGACAGAGAGCCACATATGCGCTTGACAGATCCTCGCAACCTTGTCCTCACCGGTTTTATGGGCTGTGGCAAGTCCGCCATCGGCCGTGAGGTTGCGCGCCGGATGGGCCGTGCGTTCGTGGACACCGATCAGCTGATCGAAACGCGTACCGGTCGCTCCATCCCGGACATCTTCGCCCGCGACGGCGAAGCCGCCTTTCGCGCCCTCGAAGCCGAGATCTGTCGTGAATTGGGAGTGGCACAAGATCTGGTCATTGCTACAGGCGGTTGGACGCTGGGGACTCCGGAGAATCGTGCTGCCATCGCTGTGAACAGCCTGGTGATCTGTCTCCGCGCGGATGCTGTGACCCTGATCGAACGATTGGGAAGCGCCGAGGGACGTCCGATGTTGGCGGATCAGGATTGGCAGGCACGTCTGCGCGGGTTGTTAGCAAGGCGGCTGCCCGTTTATTTGAGCTTTCCGTTGCAAGTGAACACGGCCAATCTGAGCGTCGGGCAAGCCGCGGATCGCGTTCTGGCGTTGTGGGAGACTTTCGGGCCAGATGGGGCAGAGCAGCTGCCGGCCAGCTTGCCAGTGACATACGGAGAAGATGGTTACAGCGTGCTGATCGGGGACGGGTTGTTGGAGCAGGCGGGCGTTTTGCTCGCCGCAGCCGGTCGCTGGAGCGGCATCGCGGTGATCAGCGATCAGGTGGTCGAGCCGCTTTATGTTCCCCAGTTGACCGCCGCTCTGCAACGGGCGGCCCAGCCGCCGTGCTCTGCCGCAGCGATGGGACATCCCATATCGGCAACTATGCCGGCCGGAGAGGCATACAAAACCTTGGAGACAGTGACCCAACTATATGCAACGCTGCTCGCCGGTGGGTTGGACCGCGGCGGGTTGATCTTGGCACTGGGCGGCGGCGTGGTGGGCGACGTTGCCGGCTTCACCGCTGCGACGTACATGCGCGGTGTGGCATTGGCCCAGCTGCCCACCACCTTGCTCGCTATGGTCGATTCGAGCGTGGGGGGCAAGACCGGTGTCGATTTGCCATATGGGAAGAACCTGGTCGGCGCTTTTAAGCAGCCAGTGACGGTGCTGATCGATCCGCTGGTCTTGAAGACCCTGCCCGACGCCGAGCTACGCGCCGGTATGGCCGAGGTGGTCAAGGCAGGTGTCATCGGTGACCCGGAGCTGTTCGCCCGTCTGGAGCGCGGTGCGATCGCGGATATGGCCTGGCTCATCCACCGCGCGGTGGCGGTCAAGATCGCAGTGGTCGAAGCAGACCCCTACGAGCGCGGCTATCGTGCCGTGCTCAATCTGGGTCATACTTTCGGGCATGCGTTCGAGCTTCTCTCCGAATACCGCATGCGCCACGGTGAGGCAGTGGCTATCGGCATGGCCGTGGCCGCCCAACTGGCGGCGCGCTTGGGACTTTGCCAGATAGAGACGGCCCAGCGCATCATCGGCACGTTGCAGCGACTAGGATTGCCCACCGCCGTTCCCGCTTATCCTGCGGAAACAATCTGGGAAGCAATGACACATGATAAGAAAAAACGCGACGGCCGCCTGCGTTTTGTGCTGCCGCACGCCATCGGTCATGTCGCAATTCACGACGACGTGCCACGCGAACAGGTGTTGGAAGTTTTAGAAATGTTGAAGGAAGGTGACCGGGTGTCCTGATCTACTCGGACGATTTGTATAAAGCGCTCGGACATATCTCGACGACAAGGATCAACATGTGCTGAAACGTTGGCGCATCTGGCTGGGCATCTGCATCAGCATTCTGTTCCTCTACCTGGCGTTGCGCAATCTCCACCTGGCAGATGTCTGGGAGGTGGCGCGCACAGCGCAGTATGGCTGGATTATTCCCGGCGTGGCGGTCTATTTCGTGGGGGTCTGGGCACGTACGTGGCGTTGGGATTATCTGCTGCGCCCCTTGAAGCGTATCCCTCTGCGCCGGTTGTTTCCCATCGTGGTCATCGGCTACATGGGTAACAACGTCTATCCGGCACGCGCAGGCGAGCTGATCCGCGCCTATGTGCTGCGGCGACGTGAGGGGATCAGCATGAGCGCCTCGCTGGCGACCGTGATCATCGAGCGTGTCTTCGACGGGCTGGTGATGCTGATGTTTGTCTTCATCGGATTGCCCTTCACCCCTATGCCAACCTGGCTGCAATGGATGGTCGTCACTGCCTCAGCGCTCTTCTTTGGCGCGTTGATCGTCTTCATCTGGCTGGCCATCGACGCACGCCGTACCGAAGCCGTCTACCGCTGGCTGATCGAGCGTCTGGTGCCGGCACGTTTCCGCATCAGCGTGCTCGGTTTTGCCGAGCGTTTCGCCACCGGGTTGCGCGTGCTGCGCAGCGGACGCGGCGTCTTAATGCTTTTCGTCACCTCGATCGTGATCTGGCTGGCGGAGACAGTCAAGTATTGGTTCGTCATGCATGCGTTCGATTTTGTCGTGCCCTTCTATGTACTGATGTTGATGAACGGTGTCGTCAATCTGGCGACCACCATCCCCTCCTCGCCGGGCTACGTGGGCACGTTCGACGCGCCGGGTATTGAGATTCTGAGCATCTGGGGGGTATTGCGCAACGTAGCAGCCGGATACACGCTGGTACTGCATGCGGCACTGTGGTTGCCGATCACGCTGCTGGGATTCTATTATATGGCGCGCGAGAGCATCAGCTGGCGTGAACTTCGTCAAGCGGCAGAAATCAGAGAAGAGGACCAGGGAGGAACAAGGTGAAGATAGCGATCATTGGCGCTGGTGTGGCCGGATTGACCGCCGCCTACCATCTCAGCGCATTGGAGCATCAGGTGGTGCTCTATGAAGCCTCTGGGCAGACAGGAGGGCTGGCATCGGGCTTTCGGGATGCGAACTGGGAATGGGCCTTAGAGCGCTTCTATCACCATTGGTTTACTTCGGACAATGCGATCATCGATCTGATTCGACAGCTCGGACAGGAAGACAAGCTGTTCTTCCGTCGTCCGGTCACCTCGATCTGGTACAAGGGGCGTATCTACCCCTTCGATAGCTATGTGCGCGCGATGCTCTTCCCCCATCTATCCGTGATCGACAAGTTGCGGGCAGCGCCGGTGGCGCTTTATCTGCGTCTGCTGCGCGATTGGCCACGTCTTGAACGTTACACGGCCCATGAGTGGCTGACGCGCTGGATGGGGCGACGCGGCTACCAGATTCTGTGGGAGCCGTTGCTGATGGGCAAGTTTGGCGAGTATTATCAAGAGGTCAACATGGCCTGGTTTTGGGCACGCATTCACAAGCGCTCGCCGCGCCTGGGTTATTTTGTCGGCGGCTTCCAGGCACTCCTAGACATCCTGACAGAGCAGGTGCGCAAGCAAGGCGCCGAGATTCGTCTTCACACCCCTGTGGAACGCATTGAAACGGAGGCGCTCTCCATAGCACCTGGCGAGGTCGCCAGCCGCCTGCTAGTGCACGCACAGGGACAGGTGGAGGCCTATGACCGAGTCATTGTCACCCTATCCCCCAATCTGTTGGCACAGATGGTGCCAGAGCTGCCCGAAGACTACTTGGCCGGCTTGCGGCAACTGAAATCGCTGGGTGCGGTGGTGCTGATCCTGGCGCTCAAGCAACGTCTGACCGAGGGCCACTACTGGATCAACCTGCCTAAGGGCGAAGGATTCCCATTTCTGGCGTTAGTCGAACATACCAATTTCATCGAGCGCGAGCATTACGGCGGTGACCATTTGGTCTATTGTGGCGATTATCTCAAGCCGGATCACGAATATTTCCGCTTGTCGCACGAAGAAATGCTGGCACGCTTTCTGCCTACCCTGCAGCGCTTCAACCCTGCCTTCACGCCGGATTGGGTGCGCGCCAGCTGGCTCTTCCGTGAGAAGTACGCCCAACCAGTGCCGGGCGTGAACCATTCATGTAACATTCCTGATCTGGCGACGCCGATCAGAGGCCTCTTCTGGGCGAGCATGAGCCAGGTTTATCCTTGGGATCGCGGCACTAATTACGCGGTTGAGATGGGACGTGAGGTGGCCCGTCGTGCGCTGGCGGTATAAGGGGGCTGCGTCTGATCGCAAATGGATGGGGTCAACCCACGCCGCGCGCGTCAGCAAGCGGCGTATGAACCGCTTCCTCACGGTCGCGGCTCAGATAATGATCGCAACGCCAGGTCCGCTGCTTCCATTTACTCCTTACGTCCACGACGATATTGTCGCCAGACTGGCCCGCCAGTATAATGGGATAGTGCGCTGAATCCTAGGAGGATCGGGGGCGTCCTATGCACAACATCACAGTTATCGGTGCAGGTTACGTGGGTCTGGTGACCGGAACGTGTTTTGCCGATCTGGGCAACAGGGTTTGCATCTTGGACGTGGATGAACAAAAGATCGCGATCTTGCGCTCGGGCGGTATTCCTATCTACGAACCCGGGCTGCAGGAGATGGTCAAGCGCAACGTTGATGCCGGGCGACTGTCCTTCACGACCGACTATGCAGAAGCAATTGCGGACGCGGAATTCGTCTTCATCGCTGTGGGCACGCCGGAAGGGGTGGACGGTGATGCCGATTTGCGCTACGTCCAGGCCGCCGCGGAGTCGATTGCGCGCCACATGCAGCATCCCCTCATCATCGTCAACAAGAGCACCGTGCCGGTGGGCACGGGGGACTGGGTGGCTGATATCGTGCGCGCTCATCAGCCGGAGCCGATCGAGTTTGCCGTGGTCTCCAATCCCGAGTTTCTGCGCGAGGGTAATGCCATCGCCGACTTTATGAACCCCGACCGGGTTGTGCTTGGCTCCCTGAACCGCGAAGCAGCCGAGAAGGTAGCACGCCTCTATCTCAGCCTGCGCACGCCCATCATCATCACCGATCTGCGCACTGCTGAGATGATCAAGTACGCCTCGAACGCGTTTCTGGCGACGCGCATTTCCTTCATCAACGAAATCGCCAACATTTGCGAACACTTGGGCGCCAACATTAAAGAAGTGGCGATCGGGATGGGTTATGACAAACGCATCGGCCATCATTTCTTGGACGCCGGGATTGGCTACGGTGGTAGCTGCTTCCCTAAAGATGTCAAGGCGCTGGTGCATATGGCTGCCACCCACGGCACGCATCCGCAGCTGCTCAAATCTGTCATGGATATCAATCAACATCAGCGTCTCCTGGTGATCATCAAGCTGCGCGAAGTCCTGGGCAGCCAGCTGCGCGGCAAGACGATCGGACTGTTGGGCCTGGCCTTCAAGCCGAACACGGACGACATCCGGGACGCGCCGGCCATCGAAATTGCGCGCTTGCTGCTGAACCAGGGGGCCCATGTCAAGGGCTACGATCCAGTGGCGATGCGCAACGCCGGCGAAGCGCTCCCCAGCCTGCAGCTAGCCAA
>JANXAX010000008.1:0-5676 GCA_025062175.1 Anaerolineae bacterium
CGATAAATGGACGCTCGATCACTTCATGACCATACTCCGCAGCAGAGACGGGGAACGCGCTGTTACGGACCCTCAAGAGGATGTCGAACTAGAGGAAGACCCCACAACCGGAGGCCTGATATGGCGGGTCAATAGTGTGTTTCAGGGATCAAGAATTTTCCACGATTATGAGAACATGTCCCTGACCCAGCTGTTTCGGCCAGGACAATGTACCGTGTTGCAATTGAACGAAATTGACCAGCGTGAGCAGCAGCTGGTGGTCGCGACCCTATTGCGTCGGCTGTGGCGTGCACGCATGGAAACCGAAAAAGGTCGCGTGCACGAGGATGAGGACACCTATCTGCCCTATCCTGCGTTTGTGCTCATTGAAGAGGCACATAACTATGCTCCGGCGAACGCTGAAGTGGTCACCACCGGTATCCTCAAAACCATTCTGTCTGAGGGGCGGAAGTTTGGCGTTGCCGTGGGGTTGATCAGCCAACGTCCTGGCAAGCTGGACAGCGATGTGCTATCCCAGTGTATGACCCAGTGCATTATGCGCATCGTCAACCCGGTTGATCAGGCGCGCATTGCGGAGAGCGTTGAATCAGTGGGACGAGATCTATTGCAGGAGCTGCCGGCCCTGTCCAAGGGACAGGTGATCATCGCCGGCAGCGCCGTGAACACACCGTTGCTGTGTCGCGTGCGTCAGCGCATCACCCGCCACGGCGCTGAGGACCCCGACGCGCCGGCACGTTGGCGACAGTATCTCTCGCAAACCGAGCGCGCGCGCCGCGAACGCGAATCTGCCTTGCCGCTAGATCCACGAACAAGCAACCGGGTGTATAACCGGATGTATAAGTAGAAAGGCAAAACACGAGAAGCATATTCACACCTTTTTATGACCTTCTCGCTCTGAAATATGCTCTATTAAAGTTCGAAAGGGTTCCGATCTCTCAGCCTGAGCACTTCACAATGCTGAACGAATTTTGCGATGCGTGTGATCCGTTATAGCATATCAGAACATACGTTCTAATCGTCAAGGAGCGAAGCGATGCGCCAGATCACCGTGGCAGTTGTCCAGATGCGGAGCGAACTGTGCCAACTCAGCGACAATCTCCGGCGGATGAGCGAGTTTATCGATATGATCTGCCGCGAACGACCTATCGATTTAATCGTGTTCCCGGAGCTTGTCACCACCGGCTTTGAGTGTGGCGTCCGCTTTACCGAGCTGGCCGAGAAGATACCCGGCCATACCATAAGTCTGCTGGCGCAGCAGGCAGCCGGGTATGGCACGCATATTCTATTCGGTCTGCCGATTAAGGAAAAGGTGGAAAGCATTCTTTACAACGCAGCTGTGATGATCGGCCCAAACGGTGAGGTGGTCGGTGACTATCGCAAAGTACACCTGCGGGGTGAGGAGCACATGGCATTTCGCCCCGGATTCCGCTACCCGGTGCTGGAAGCTACCTTCGGAATGGTGGGCATTATGCTGGGCTGGGATCTGGCCTTCCCGGAAGTGGCCCGTTCATTGGCCCTGGATGGTGCAGAACTGATTTGCCTGTGCGCGTGCTGGGAGCAACCGTTTAGCGAGGAATGGCGCACCACCGTCCTGACGCGCGCTTTCGAGAACTCCATCTTCATCGCTGCCGCTAATCGTGTGGGTCAGGAGCCCAGTTACACATTCGCCGGACAAAGTATGATTGTGGGGCCACGTGCTGAAACGCTCACAGCGATGGATAACACCGCGGAAGGCTACGCTGTCGCAACATTTGATCTGGACGAAGTGCGCCGTGTGCGCGAAGAATACCAGCTCTTTCAGCTGCGCCAGCCGATCACCTATCGGGCACTGGTGCGACGCTATTGACGCCTTGGGCCGTTATTTCCTCGATTGTGCATATGAACGAACAATGCAGTCAGCAAGGCAAGCGCGGTCAGCAGGGCGGCGCTGCCTGTCCAAAGCAGCGGTGATGCATCGTGTATCACCATCCCTTGAGGCTGTCTGACAGCCCAATCTGCTACCGGGTTGTCTCTTCCGAGGGAGGCGGAAGCTGAGGGCAGAGGAGAGATAGCCTCCAAGTGAGAGGAGATAGTCGCAATCGGTGAAGTCCCTGCGGTTGGGGAAACCTTTGACCCCGCAAACAATCCGGAAGCCTGAGACAAGGTGAGGACGACAGGGGCATTCGTTGCGTGAGAAGGTGGCGTACGTGTGATCGTGCCCTGAGGTGTGATGAAAGGGGGTATCGTAGCCGTAGGTGTTCCATCCCTCGTTTGCCGCTGCGCAGGTGGCATGCTGGGTGTCGGAGACGGGGTATAGCGAGTCCGAGCGAGCGTAACCGCGGGTCCGGAAGTCGTCGGAGTTCCAGTTCTCACTATCTCGCTATGCGCGGGCGCGAGGGCAGCTGGACGTGCAGTCGCATATCGAGCACTCGTCGGAGTGGCTGTGCTGACCTCAGGTGTCATCTGTGGTGTGCTAGCAGATATCTCCACGACGGGAACTGTGCTGACATCTCCCAATAGCTCGACGAACGCTGCGTTCACCCATCCCCGCGCACCGCTCCACGGGATCTCAATCTGCCACCAGGTGGTCTCATCATTACGCGCCAGCACGCGTGCCTGTTCGCCTTGTGCCAGGCGTCCGATGCGCGGATAGATGACATCTGGCCCGCTGCGAATGCGCACTGTCTCCTTGGCGCGCACCCGAGGGCCGCTTTCTACCATAGTCACCGCAGTGGGCGTAGCGAGGAGCTCCGGAGTCTCCGGAGCTGCTTTCTCAAGCCCAGGTGGAGATGGCTCCGAGGTAAGTGCCCTCTTGAATTGAGCACTCAGCTCGCGCGTCAGGTGGAGATATAGGTCTCCGTAGCGTGCGCTCGGTTCGAGCATAGTGCCCTCCACCCACTCGTTGAAGCTGGTGATCACCACCCAATCTGGCCGGCTGGCAATCGCCGCCGACCAGGTGGCACGATAATAGTCACCGTTGCCTCGATCCACCGCAAAGGCGTTGGCACGGCCACTCCGTGTGTCGTCATAACCGGGCATGACGGTCGCAACCCAGAGCCGCTGCGTACCATGATCCCTTGCGTAACGTCGCACGCGCTGCCCCCAATCCTGCAACGTGCGTGCCACATTGGATGACCACGCGATTGAATAGAGATAGTGCCCGTCAAATACACGTTGATAGTTCAAATCGGTACCTTCCGCGATCCATATGCTGCGACGCTCTGGATCGAGCTCCGCACGTATGGCCTCCCAGGTATCCACACCAAAACGCTGCTGGCGCCAAAAGAAAATCACCGGACGTCCCTGATAGCGCAAGTAGGCAGGATGCTGGGCATGCACACTTAGCAGATAACGCAATGCTTCTATCACGGAAGCCTGATTAGGGAAGAAAGGTCCGTTCGTCTCGAATGCGATCGCTACACGGAATCCCTTACCTGCCGCTACATCAAGCAGGGTGCGAAAGTTTGTCTCCGTCTGATTGTTCTCCTCCTGAGGGCCATACCACGATTGCACCAGGGCATCAATACCGGCCATCTGCGCTTGGTTTACATGGCGTTCGATCGTCGCTACATCACTTGAGCGATAAGGTTGCAGAGGAATGTCAGCGGTTGTGCCCGATGTCCAGGTGCTCTCGTCGTACCAAGCGTAATAAAAAGCCAGCACAAAGGGTCCCTCCTGAGCGCGGGCTGGCGAAATACTGCACGTCAGCACCAGGAGACAGGCGGAGACGAAGAGCGGCAGAAGACTAATAGCGCCGCCGGAAGATAACTTCTTTGACCTGCACAGAGTTCGCTTTATCACAGTCCTCGATAGTGTCCGATTTCCATTTAAATGTTTCAGACGCCTGTACTCCGTCCTGATACAATCGCACGAACCAGACATGGGAACGTCTGGCGTTCTCTCTGTCCCTTCCTCCCAAAATCAAGGGCACAGCAAATTCCCCGTCTACATCAGTCGTGGTGCGGAACGTGCTGATGTTGTCCTCGCCATATTCAACCACAATCCCTTCTAATGGGATGCCATTCGCATCCAAGACGATGCCTTTCATGCCAATGTCATAGCAGTGCTGATGGTTCTTGAACTCAGCGACGTAGAAAGGCACCTGCGTTGGTGTGGCCGTAATGGTGGGTGTTTCGGTCGGTGTCCCCGTGTGCGTAGGCGTAGGTGTATACGTCGCCAGCGGTGTACGGGTATGTGTCGGAGTGCGCGTGGGCGTGGGTGTGCCGGTAGCAGTGGGTGTGCTGGTCGGCAGTGGGGTTGGGGTGGGCACAGGTGTCCACGTCGGTGGATACGTGGGGATCTCTTGCGGCGTGAACGTGGGTGTCGGTGGAGGCGGAGGGGGTGGCTGCATTCCGCTCAGCCCCAGGACGAGCGGTTGTTCCGGCGTGTAAGTCACAAACAATATCCCATAGATCAGAAGCGTGGTTACGATCATCACGGCCACTAGGAAGATGAACATCATCGTGAAACGGTCTCTTACCTGTCCGGACATCGCACCCTCCCTCTCGTCCTTCGCGATGAGAAAGACTTTCCGCAGAGCCCCTTCCTATATCGTTTTGCTAGTCGTGCATAATCGCAAGAAAGCTGGTGTCATCCACCAGCACAAATGAATCAACGCCGGCGTAGGGCAACACCGCCACGCGCATTTTACCGCGCGGCCGCGATTGGATCAGCTGGGCAGTAGCCTGCTGCAGCTGTGCGATGCGCTGCTGGGCAGGATAATTCGGGTAACGGCCTAATGTCCCAGCGAGGATCTCGCGACGCAAGATCTCTTCCGTTGCCCGTTCGATTTGATCTGCATCTGGCATCGCAACGATGAGATCGGCATAAAGCGCGAACAGTAGCTCGTAGGACTTGGTCAAATCCGCCCGGATCATTTCTGCCTGGGCTTCCCATTCTGGCACTAAGCTAAGACCGTAGCCGCGTCGTGCAATACGATACTTTATGGCCAGCCAATTGATCCGTGCCTGCACGATGCTGATCTGCGCCGAGAGTTGCACCGCCGAAGTTATCTGAGCATCGTAGTAGGGCAACCTGACCCGATCCTCAGCAATTAATGCGCTAGCCAGGGTGCTCACCAACTGTTGTGGAGCGCGCCCACCACGCACAATCAGCTGCTCGACCAAGTTTTGTGCAGCAGACCAACGCTGCGCCTCCGCCTGTTGCACTTCCAAGGGCAAAGGGGGAGGATCAGCGGTAGGCAGCACTGGTGGTAGCTCGGGCAGCGTGACTGGCGGGAACGATTGCGCGCTCGACTCCAAGCTGACGCGCGCACGTTCACGGTCGCCGATTATCTGATAACCCTTGTGCAGTCGCTGAAACAAAGTACGTCGTGTCGCCGGTTGTAGATAGGCACTCGCAGTGGCTATATTGTATGCCTGGTCCAGATAGAGTTGGGCCAGTCCATATTCACCCAACGCTGCCAGCCCTTCACCGGCTAAAATAAAGGTGTCAGCACGTACTGTGTCCGGCAGATCAGGGCTCAATGTGGCAATTGTCCCAGACAAGCGATAACTGTGAACTGCCTGTTCGTTTCTTTCATCTCTGCGATAACGGTCGGCCAGCAAAAGAAAATCGCCGGCACTCTCGCGGTCATCAATCGAAGGGCTGAATACCAGGATGGCAAAAGCGGTGTCCGGCCTTCCTTCTGCTAAAGCTTGGGCAACCAGATCCCGATCCGCTATCCCTCCTAGCCCT
>JANXAX010000008.1:5686-20676 GCA_025062175.1 Anaerolineae bacterium
AAGGGTTGCTGCTGCGTTGAGAAGTATACGCCTAATATGACAACCCCCATGGCAATCAACACCGCTGCCAGGGCGAACAGCAGTGCCAGAACCCATCCACGCATAGGTCGGCTACTGGGGCTGGTAGTATTCGATGACGGCCCGGGCACGGCGCTCAGCCAGCCACTTCTGGAAAGCACTTTGCTGCGCATATAAGAGCATCTCAGGAGTTAACGGTCGATCTCTTTCTCGCGCTTCCACTTTAATGATATGGTAGCCTGCTTCGCTTTGAACTAGCGGGGAGATTTCACCGACAGCTAATCCGAACGCCGTTTGCACTACCACTGAAGGCATCAAGGCCACATCACGCGGAAACCACCCCAAATCGCCCCCGTTGGCAGCGGTACTGGGATCCTCAGATTCTTGCTGTGCCAGTGCAGCAAAATTTTCTCCCTTTTTCAAACGTGCTAGCAGAGCTTGTCCCTTGGCCTGATCTACTGTGAAGATATGCCGAGCGTGCACTTGCTCGGCGACTGTAGGCACCGCTGCTGCGACCACGGCGATCACTTTGCTCGCCAGCAACTGGGCGCGCTGCATCGCACGCAGCTCCTGCTCAGTCATGTTATTCATGCGCAGCCACTGCTCGAGGGGAACCCAATCTGGCCCTGCTACATCCCGCAAGGACTGTTCAACCTCTTCATCCGTCACGATGATGCCCATTTCCGTTGCGGCTTGTTCGATAAGCACCTGATCGATCAATCCCTGGAGTACATTGGCACGCAGTTGCGCCCGTTGTGCTTCACCAACTTCCCCCTGAGCCATAATGCCTTGTTCGACGAGCGCTTTTTCGGTCTGTTCCACCTGCTTCTGATAGACATCTAGGTAGATCGGCTGGTCGTTCACACGCGCGATCAGGGCTTTGCCCTCGTGAGAAGATCTCGGTCCTGTTGAAGTGGGGGATGGCACAGCAGTCATAAGGCTAGCCATCGTAACGGCAGGTGAAAGCGTCGGTTGCAAAACCACTGTAGAAGTTGAGGTTGACGTAACATCAGGGAAGGGGATCGAGGACACGGACTGCTCCGTGACACGAGGAGTCGCGAAGGACCCACTCTGTCCACTTGTCACACCGCAAGCGACCAGCATAAGCGATGGGGCAAAGAATATGAGCAGGGCACCTGCTACGCCACGCTCCCTGGTCGCTCGGAGGATCTTTGGGACCGCGAAAAGTGATTCCCTAAAAGATGAAAATTTGGGCAAGTGTCGTAGAGTTGTCATATTTCACAACATCTCGTACTTTACTATAACTGTGACGGGGTCATTATAGGCCGCTATGCAGACGGATACAAATCGGGTGCTATCGTAAAGAACTGCAGTTGAGAAAATTATAGTGATTCTCCTAGCGCTTTATTCCGCATTAAGTCCCTCAGCGGCCCAACGTGGCCGGCTTATCTGTCCGGTGGAAGTGAGTTGCTGCGGTATTCCTCCATGAATGTTGCCCAGGTAGAGGTTGCCGTTGTACACAAAGAGAAATGTCTCTCCCGATGGCGACCAAGCGACCTCGGGCGGCGGCAATACCCCAGTCCCTTCCTCCAGTGGGAACAGCTGACGCGGGTTACTGCCATCATGGTCGCGCAGGATCAAAGTGTACCGGCTATCCATAGAGTGCAACGCATCGACCGCCTGACCGTGCAACAGACCGTGGCGTCCCCAATAAGGTGCAGCCCACATACCCACCCGTTCCGCCACGCGCGCCTGCAGTGACCCATCGGACGCGAATAACCACAAGTCGAATAGGGGGCTATCGTGGACGTCTTCGTTGGCCAGCGGTTCACCGTGGACAACAGCGGCCAAGAAACGCCCATCGGGTGACCAACTCAGATCAGGAATCCACACCCACTCGCTATACGTGTTATAAGGGGCAAAATCGCGCAGCACAGTGAGGGTTCCACTGAGTACATCATAAACACCCACTTGATCAGCCCGCGCATAGGCGAAGGCTTTACCTTCTGGGGACCAAGCAAATTTATTGCCCCACCAACCATAAACGCCGCCGGTGTTGGCAGTGATCACCTGGGTTGCGCGGGCAATCGCACGGGCATCTGCCTTGCCAACCCATAGATCATTACGCGCACGCCAGCCGGGGGAACTGGTGGTGCGTTCTGCCGTACTGTAGGCAATTTGCTTCCCGTCCGGCGACCATTGTGCATAGAGCACCCCCCGCACCGGCAACGAGATCGGCGATTCTCCCACGATCGTGGTTTTGACCATCCACAGTTGATTCAAGGGTGTCTCAATATCTCCCTCCAGACGACGCGTGTAGAGCAGCCAACGACCATCGGGAGAGAGTTCGAACACCCGTCCATCCAGGTCACCCTCCGTGGTGAGAGGTCGACGTGCCGCGCTGTTCCCACGCATTACCCAAGCGTTGCCGGCCGCCAAATACGCGATCGTGCCTTCCAACGGCACTGCACGCAGGCTGTGGGTTGCTCCCACCGCCACAATCTCATCTTGGGGTGGTTTGATCTGCACCTGACTGACACGTATGCGTTCGACCACCTTCCCGTCTTCCAATACCACACGATAGGTGACCTCATCCTCGCCATTCATTCCCAACTGGACCAGCCGTGTCTCGCCAGTGGGCAATGCCTCGTTGACGATCACCCTGCGCGTATAGGGTACTGTGATCCGTTCAGTCTCGTAGCGTTCTTCGACGCGTGTAACGTGGATCACCATACCGGGTGTCACCTCGACGTACAGATCGGGCTGCACGCGATCAAGTGCTTTCAAGGTTACACCTGCTGCCGCTAGCGCATCTCGCACTGTACCGCCTGGAATGAGGACCTGCTGACGATTGCCATCTGCTTGAACAATCACCGGTATGGACGACCTCTGGCAACCGAGCAGCATCGTCAGGAGTACGAGGGAGGTGAAGACCAACAGGAAGGCAACCTTGTTCATTGCCGTTATGCTAGCATCAGCGTTCGAAATGTCAAACCATACGACACAACGTCGCAAGCTCTCCGTATCTCAAGTGCGACCGCGCTGCAGAATTACCACGCTAGTGATAACTGGGCGAGCGGCAGCCATGCGGGTGGATGGGGTGGCACGAGGGTCTCCTCGGAGAGCAACTGCCAGCGACCCTGCATTCCCAATGCTTCCATCGCCAAGGTGATGTTCGCCATCACGATGCCGCCGTCGTAAAGGTTGTACCGCTGCGCTGCCCCTGGGCCGTACCGCGGATTATGACGCAGGACGAAAAGGCTCAGATACCTATCGTGCCAGAGGAAGCGCCATGGCTGGGCATTGCACGCCGATGGTGCTCGCACGGCCGCCTCGATCAAAGGACGCAGCGATGCAGGCGGCTGCGCCGGGCAGTCGGCGCGCTCCAGGAAGAAGAAGCGTTCTAGCACGGGAGGCTTGGCACGGCCAAGCACACAGCGCACTAAGCCATCTAACGCACGTCCACCCATTGTCTCCGCTGCCCGTCCAAAGACCACCAGCGCTCCGATGCGCGCATCCGATGGGAGTCCCAGCAGGTCGCGTGCCCGTTCTTCGTGCGGCAATGTGCCAATGTAACAGGTAGCGATCCCCAACGCGGTCAGTCGCACTACGATTTGTTCGACACGATATCCCAGATCGGTCAACGGATGCACCGTGCCTTGGAGATAAGGCACCAGCGCATGCGGCGAGGTGATGAGACGTCCATAGGCGCCCAACAAGGTTACCAGATCCTGCCGTACCCCCTCGCTGTGCAGACGAACGCTAAAGTAATTGGCGGGCACAAGTGGCTGGACATTATGGGCAAGTGCACGCACCTGCTCGAGCGTCGCTTCGTCCAGCGGTTGTGAGTCGTAACGGCGCACAGAGCGGCGCACCAAGATTGCCTGATACAGAGATGCACGGGCCATCCCGGCTTCGTTCTCCAGCGCAACTGTGGATGAAAGGATTCCCAGCTGGCGGGGAGATAGATCGCGACGGGTCAACGCTTCTTGCGCACTAACGAATAGGTGCGTGGCAAGCGAGCCAGCAACGCGCACTCGGACATCTGATCACAGCAAGCACAATGTAAGGTGCAAGCTTCCACCGCCGCCGCGCGATCGTCACGCAGCTTACCCATGCGCAACAATGTCTGAAGCATTCCCTCCAGCGCCGTGGCGTCGATGCCCAGACGCGCACTCAGCTCCTGGAGGGTAAGTGGCCGTTGCGCAGCTTCTAGTTCTTCCAACAAACGGGTCAACATGCCGTTATCCGGTCGCCGGCAGGCTGGCGGCGGCAATCGATTGTCCGACACGCCGGTTCTTCTCATCCGGCAGTTGAATGTGAATACGTTCCGCCAGCTCGGGAAACTCATCTTTCAGCACACGCTGGGCTTCCTCCAGGATGAGCGAGCCACCCGAGCCGGAGGTACAACGCCCCAGGATCAGCACGTGTTTCAAGATGTAAAATTCGGCGTAGTGGGCGATGGCATAGCCCATATAGACTCCCATCGTTCGCCAGATCTGTTCTGCACCAGGATGGCCAGCTTCCAACTGTTCTTGGGCGGCCTTCAACTTTTCCGCGTCCGGCACCTCCTCAGGGATATGCACACCAGCTAACGGTGCCAACCGAAAGACACATTGCTGCGAGAAGTATTGCGCGCCACACCCTCGATCACCTGACCATTCGTCCACTGGTGCGGTGGGGCTGTAATCCACCGGCACAAAGGCGAGCTCGTTCAGCCAGTCAGTGATGTTCCCTTGCGGTGTCACATAACCGCCCGCCTGGCTCGAGCCCAGCGCAATGCCCAGCACGGCATTATCCTCCAGCGACATCGAACCGGCCAATGCCGTGACCTCACCGTCGTTGACGATCTCCAACGGCACGCCCAGCTCTTGCCGGATACGCAGGAAAAGGTCACGCACCTCATGGTACCGCTCACGGGGCACACCGCGAAAGAGCGAGGCGATGCGCACTCGATTATTGACGTAAACGCCGGCAGCGCTGCCACCGATCGCGTCCACACGGGGCATTTTAGAAGCTGCCAATTTCAGTGCATCCATGATATAGCGATAATGATATTCTGGGTAGCTTTGCTTGCGCGGCTCCCAGACGATCTCGTGGCTGAAGATTGCTTCGCCGTTCACCACTGCAGAGACCTTTAGGTCAGAAGCACCCAGGTCGAAGCCGATGCGATAGCCGTCCAGATGACGGCCAAGTGGTCGTTCACTCTCCTTTTCAGGGGGCACCTCCTCAGGGGAACATGACACCACGGTGAAAGGCTGCTCATAGATATCTTCGCCCATCACCCGTGCGTCGAAGGCACGTTCACCCTCCGGACTGTAAGTTTGTCGGATGAAAGCTCCGATGCTGGCCGGGCCACCCACATACACTTTCCAGCCGCCACGTTGCCAGAGCAAGCACTTGACCAGCCGCTCGGCGTACATCAAGTTGGCCTCGGCGCGGGGATGTCCTTCGGGGAAGACAACTGTCTCGAAGCGCGAGAGGTGACCCCCACTACGCTCTAATCCCAACACCAGTGGCACACCCACCCTCGAATCGGCCACTTCCTGGCGAAAAGCACGGTTGGCTAAAACGGCAGGACGAAACCCATCGTCCAAGGGAGGACGAAGGCGCGGCGGGATCAAACGCAGCGCTCTATCCATATGCTCCACTCCAGGTGCATAAGTGATCGCTTCAACAAATCTCATTCTACCATCAAAACACCTTTCGTGCCATTAACAGGGCAAGGCTCGCACGATGCATTTCAAATCGGGGAACATAGTGAAAGCAGCAGCCCAGGATGAAGACGGTTATCCAAGTCGCGACCGTCCAAGAGCAGCACCGCAGCCGCTTGCCCACGCGCGCGGCTCGTTTCCTCTCCCCTGGGAAGACAAACGCACCCTATAAA
Organism: Anaerolineae bacterium; assembly: GCA_025062175.1. GTDB lineage: Bacteria > Chloroflexota > Anaerolineae > 4572-78 > NAK82 > NAK82. The sequence goes on from JANXAX010000008.1 coordinate 11,553, forward strand.
GTGCAAGCAGAGTCTTTCAACACCCTCCGTGTCGGGAAGCCAGTTTTTCATAATCGTTTGGCGTATCGATGTCGAGCAAGATGCCGGCGTCGGAGACCGGCACGCGTTCTGCCTCGGCAGCGTGCGCCTGCAACACAAGACGAGCGCCCACGTCGCCGCGCAAAGCCATCAGCTCAGGGAAGAGACGGCGGTCGAAGAGCACAGGATTGCCACGGCGGCCATTCCACTCGGGCCACACCAGCGGTGCTCGGGTGGCATCGTAGCATGCAATCAGTTGCTCGAGTGTGCTGCTCTGCACAGCTGGCTGGTCAGCTAACAGAAACAAGGCTGCATCAATATCCGGTGGCAACGCGGCTAGCCCCGCCTGCACCGAGGTGCTCTGTCCCTGCGCCCATTCTGGGTTTACCACCACCTGCACAGGCCGCCCGCGCAGCGCAGCGCGGCAATCTTCCGCCTGAGCGCCCACTACCACCACCACCGGTCTGGCCGAGGAAGCCAGGGCGGTATCAACCACTTGTGTCAATAACGTGCCACCTTGCCAGGGCAACAGTTGCTTTAATCGACCGAAACGCTTAGCACCACCGGCGGCAAGTACTACCGCAGCCACGCGTACCGACATGTCACTCATGCTGGATCGCCTCCACAATGCGTACCCGTGCCGCCTTGTGAGCAGGATAGAGCGCTGCCAGCTGCGAGACGACCAAGGCAATAGTCCAACCGATCAACAAAGCGTGGGGCGGCAGGTGATAACTGACCGTGTAACCGCCGATCTCCTGGACACCCAGAAGAAAGACACGCGCTAAGAAGAGCCCGAAGAACATGCCGAACAGTCCGCCAATGATGCCCATAGCTCCACTCTCTGCTAGAATCATACGCGCTACCTGACCACGTGTCATGCCCAGACTGCGTAACCCGCCGATCTCGCGCTGACGCTCGAATACGTTCATCAGCAAAGTGTTGACCACACCCAACGCGGCAATGACTACACCGGTCAGACCCAGCACATCGAACAAAGCGAATGCCTGTCCAGCTAAGCGGGTGACTTTGGCACGAAACTCGGCTGCTGTTTCGATGGCAATGTGACGGCTCCTGCCATAGCGATCTTCCAGGCGCTTGGCCTCCACGCGTGGGTCGTATCCTGGCTTGAGGTTCACGATGAACTGATCCACCGTGTTCTCGCCATAATAACGCGCTAGGTCGGCGCGGCTGCCGTTGACCACATAGCCTTGACTGGAGAAATCCACCACCACGCCGATCACCTGGAAAGGCACCACACCACGGCGGGTTTCCAATGCTAGTGTGTCGCCCACTTTCAGTCCATACCGGTCGGCCATAGTGGCGGAAATGAGCAATCGCTCACCCATTGCGAGCTCCGTGAGTGCCTGGGTCGTATCATAGCGCGTGTCCTCGAAGACAAAGGAGGCAACGCGTCCATACGTCTGCGGGTCGATGCCCACAAACAGGACGGCATCAGGTTGGTTGCTGGGATTCTCGCGACGCGCCAGTCGCACCTGGCGATATGTGATCGGACTGATCTCCGCCACGGCCGGGTCGGACAACAGACGTGTGCCGAACTCTTCGCGCATCGGCATGGGCGAACGCACATAAAGATCACCTCCGATGGCGGTCTGTACCCAATGGGTGATGTCTCTCTCAAAACTATTGGTCATCGTCTGGATGCCGATGATCATGGCAATACCCACCATTAGAGTGCCGACGGTGAGCGCGGTGCGCGTCCATGCGCGCCGAATGTTGGCAACGCCCAGCTGGCCAGCGTTGCCGTAGAGCACTCGCATAGCAGGACACAAGAAGCGCTCCGCTGGGCCTATAGCGACTGGGACGACCAACGTAGCGCCCAGAAGCAAGACAAACACACTCGCCATGCCAGTGGGCACCTGGACCTCAGGGCGGAAGGGAATGCGATAGAGCGCCAGATAGGCAACCAACATCAACAGACACCCCCATAGCCAACTGGTGCGCGTCAGTGGCGTATAGGTTGGCCGTGCGTAGCTGCGAAATGCTTCAAGAGGTGAGATGTTGCGTGCCCGCCAAGCTGGCAAAGACGCTGAGATTAATGTGACCCCAAGGCCGACCAGCAGCGACCAGACCAGCCCATCCGGCGGAATGTGCAGGGCGCTGATCTCAACCACGGTCACTGCTGCCACGGAATGGCTCAGGCCGCGTGCCAACAGAATGCCAAAACCTACACCCGCTATCGAGCCCCAAATGCCTAGCACGGCTGCCTCGATCAGCACTAGCATCGTGATCTGACCTCGCGTCGCGCCCAACAGACGCAACATGCCAATGGCACGCGTGCGCTCGACCACTGTCATTGTGAAGGTGTTGTAAATGAGAAAGGCCCCCACAAACAGCGCAACCGCACTGAAGAAACTGAGCCCAGTCTGATACGAGGCCAACATGCGCGCGACGATCTGGCCTCGCGCGGCTGGATAGAGCACCTGGTAGCCACGGCCCAGCGTACTTGCCAGCGCTTGTCTGAGTGCTTCCAGCTTCCGTGGAGATACAGCAATGTCTGGATTAGCCAATATGTCAATCTGGGTCAGTTCGCCATCTATCTCAAGCAAAGTCTGCGCTGTCTTAAACGGGACAATCGCTACGGCGCCATTATTTTGCAACCCAGGCCCAGCTTTGGCGATCAGCCCGACGATCCGCAACTTCTCTTGCCCGGCAGCGGATAGGATCGTGATATCCTTGCCTAGTGAGAGTTTCTTCTCATCAGCATAATCCCTCACCAACAGCACAGAGTAGGCATCGTCCTCAGCGGGCAAGAAGCTACCCGCTACCAGATCATAGTCGCGCACCATACGATCCCGGGCAGGGTCGACGCCGAAGAGCAGCAGATCGTTGGCAGTATGTGTGCCCCCCACGCTGACATCCAATCCCCACCGGTCCGCTTCGGAGGCTAGCAGAACCCGGCCGCTCACTACCGGCAGGGCAAGTTGTACTTCCGGCAGGCGTCGCACCCGTGCAAGTGCTTCATCAGCAAAGGGCTCGCCGATCACCCCGTTGCTGGTGACCATCAAGTCCGCATGCCCGGCGGCTTGGTCGAAAATGTGCCGGATGGAAATCAATGTGCTGTGGTTAGTGATAGAAACTGCCAGCACGACTGCCACCCCCAACACGATTCCCAGGGTAGTGAGCAGGGTGCGGATCGGGCGATCACGCATATTGCGCAGTGCAAGCGCAGCAAAGGAGGAGAGAGGAATGTACATGGAGCCTGGCTCGCTCAGGACAGCCGAAGGGTCTTTGCCTCAGCTGCCTGCTCCGAATCGCGCAGATAGGCCTGGATTGCCCGGATGTCCTCGCTTCGATTACCAGTGGTGCGTAACTCGCCTACCACCCGGCCATCCATCAGAAATACTACACGGTCGGCAAAGCTGGCCGCGCGTGCGTCGTGCGTCACCATCACGATTGTCTGATGCAATTCGTCACACGAGCGACGCAGCAAGCACAAGATCTCCTCACCAGTCTTGCTGTCCAAATTGCCGGTGGGCTCGTCTGCCAGCACGATAGCTGGGTTGGTGACAAACGCACGCGCAATCGCCACGCGCTGTTGCTCCCCACCGGACAATTGATCAGGTTTGTGATGGCGCCTGTCCGTCAGCCCCACCAGCTGCAATAAATGGTCAATGCGCCCACGATAGGCGCGTGGATCCTGACCGTCGATCAGCAAGGGCAGGGCGATGTTCTCTTCCGCGGTCAATGTGGGCAAGAGGTTGAAGAACTGGAAAATGAAGCCAACGTTGCGCCGCCGCACTAATGTTATCCGGTGGTCGTCCAACTCGGCCAGCCGATGACCCGCTAGAATGATCTCGCCCTCGCTGAGTTCATCCAAGCCTCCCAGCAGATGTAACAATGTGCTCTTCCCGCTGCCCGAAGGGCCCATGATAGCGACAAACTCCCCCTCGGCAACAGTGAAATCCACCTCATTCAGGGCGTGCACTGTGACCTTGCCCATGCGATATATTTTGCTCACCCGGCGCGCTTCCAAGATATTCATTCGCTGCGGATTATAGCATCCCGTGCACCGTGCTTCAACCATATAGGATCATTGGTGTCGTTATCGACCAAAGCAGAAAAGTGCCGGGATTTTCTTAGTACAAGTGAGGCGGCAACGACACCTAGAGCTCACGGGCCATCAGCAACAAGGTGCGTTTGACGCGAAAACCGGCGGCGATCAAAGCGGCAACTCCCTCCGGGTGGTACGTAGGATGGTACGCGACTGCCTGATGGCCACCCCAGCGGTGTATATGAGACAGGGCATGGGCTATTAATCCATGTTCAAACCGTCCACGCACATCGGGATGCACGATGAGTTCAACCTGGGGAACATTGCGCAAATTTGGGCGCACGATCACGCTCGCGCACACGGTGTCTGCATCTCTGACTGCTAGGCGCAGAGAGGGCACCTTGCCGAGCAACTTGTACAGTTGATCCAACAGGTGTTGCTCGAGACCGAAGTGATAATGTCTGCGCCGCACAGGCCATTCCGCCTGCACGGCGAGCGGAGTAGCGACACGTGCCAAACGATAGATGCTCTCAGCATCCGCGCTGGTCAGATGATGCCAGCCATCGTCCGAAAGTTGAGAGCCTTTAGCGGGAAGGATTCGGTCATTATGCAGGTAGGCAGTGCCACCCACAACGCGGAAGCCCAGCGTTTCATAGATGTGACGTGCCACCGAGTTATCATCGCGCACTTGTAAGGTAGCAATGTGGCCACCCGACTCCGCAATCATTTCCAAGGCGGCCTGCATCAAACCACGGGCAATCCCGCGTCCGCGATATTCTTGGGCGACTGCGACATTGCTGATAATCCAACGGTCGGGAGTGTGAGGAGATGGAGTAACAGTCACGTTGCCCACGATGCGCCCTTCTTCCACCCAGACGAATCCGGAGAGCGCCGTGTTTGGGCCACCGCCCCAGGCGCCGAGGAGCCAGAGAAAAGCGCCCAGACGCCCCATCGTGCGCATCTCACGCAGCATCGCATAGCCGCTTTGGTCCAGGTCATCGGAAAAGGATGCCTGGATCAGATCGGCAATGGCGCTCATATCGCGCAGCGGATCCACTGGACGCAACCCGGATGATTCGCGCCGGCACCTCATCGTTAAACTGGTCATATTTGTATTATAGCACGTTTTTGCTGTGTGGAGTGCCCCGACTATAATTGTGGAGGGAAAGGGGATGTGCAGAGGTGTTGTACTGGCGCAGCAGGTCGGTCGTGCGTTGTGAGGAACGATTGCGACCTCTGGGTATAATTATTATTGCACTGCTTTGTTCCGCATGTAACGCGACAGAATCCACGGCCGAGCTTCGCTGTTACATCGCTACAGGCCACACCATCCGGGGGGATTTTCTACGCACCTATGATGCGTTGGGAGGATTGCGTTCACTAGGGTACCCCATCACGGAACCTCTCGTTCAAGAAGGGCGCACCGTGCAGTATTTTGAATACGCCCGGCTGGAAGATCATCCAGACAATCCAGAAGGTCCCGTCGTCAAATTGAGTATGCTGGGCGAACGTCTCGGACGCCGTCACCCTCCTCTCGATGCACGTGTAGTGCCACCTTCCCGAACATCTCTCGTGCGCTATTATCCCGAAACTGGCCACAGCCTCAGTGGGGCTTTCTTGGAGTTTTTCGACCGCTATGGCGGTCTCAGGCGGTTTGGCTTCCCCATCAACGAACCCATGCTGGTCGATGGCGAGCTGGTGCAAGACTTTCAGCACATCCGTCTCATCTGGCATACTAGAGCAATAGAAGATCATCACGTTACGATGGAGAAGTCGGGATATGTTTACTTTATCGCTCAGGGGCTTGATGCGCGATGGTTACAGCCACAACCCTGCCCCGCAGGTGCCCAGGTAGTGGCGCTGACCGAGACAGATTAACAGACTTGAAAAGCTATTCACTTTCTGGACGATCTCTTTGTGATATAATGGTCGCCGTTATCTGAGGGAACATTACTGTGACCCAATTCAGTGTGAGGGTTGAGGAGAAGAGATTGACAGGTCGGACGTCGCTGCGCACGCTGTTGGATTTTGCTATGGATGTCGCCTGGCAAGCTGGACAGCTCACGCTTGCTTATTTTCAAACCACAATTGAGGTGGAGTGGAAGAGAGATCATTCGCCAGTCACTGTCGCCGACCGCGGGGCAGAAGAGTTGATGCGTCGGCTCATTGCGCAACGCTTCCCTGACCACGCTATCATCGGAGAGGAGTTTGGGGAGACCACACGCGATTCAAAATATCGCTGGATCATCGACCCTATTGATGGCACACGTTCTTTTGTACGCGGTGTGCCGCTTTATGGTGTGCTTGTCGGATTGGAGATTGATGGAGATGCCGTTCTGGGCGTAGTGTATTTTCCTGCGCTACGGGAGATGGTCGCAGCGGCGCGCGGGGAGGGATGTCGCTGGAACGGGCGTTTGGTGCACGTCTCCTCGATTGCTTCGCTGGACCAGGCCTTGTTATTATACACGGATGCTTTCGACTTCACTAAGTATGGATATGCGCAGGTCTGGGAGCACCTTCAGAGCGCTACCCATACCCAACGCAGCTGGGGGGACTGTTACGGCCATTGCTTGGTCGCGACTGGCCGCGCTGAGGTGATGCTCGATCCGGTGCTGAGCGTGTGGGACGCCGCTCCTTTGCTACCTATTCTCCAGGAAGCAGGGGGCACGTTCACTGACTGGAACGGTACTCCCACCATATACAGTGCTAATGGGCTGAGCACAAATGGCCTGGTGCTCGAACCCATTCTCCAAATATTGAGCGCGTCAAACTGAACATGGAAACATCTCTATGGTTTGCTATCCCGGATTACGAGGTTGAGGCGGAGATCGGTTGCGGCAACCTGACCAGAGTCTACCGTGCACGTCGCAAAGCGGACGGTCGTCTCGTCTCGATTAAAGTGGTATTACCAGAGTTCGCTGCCGATCGCACGCTTGTGCGGCGTTTCATCGAAGCCGCTAGCCGTGCCATCAAGCTGGATCATCCCAACATCGCCCGCACGTTTGAGGTCGCCGAACGCGAAGGGGTGGTGTACGTCGTACGTGAGTATTTGGAGGCGAGTTGTCTGGCAGAATGGCTTGCCCAACAAGGCCCCGTACCGTTGGAGCAAGTGGTGCCCATCGTCCGCCAGCTGGCGTCCGCACTGGACTATGCGCACAGCCGGCGTGTGATGCATGGAGATATCAACGACCGATGTATCTACATTGATGCTGAAGGACGTGTCAAGCTGGCGGATTTTGGACTGGTTCAGTCCGTGCCGGGAAGTGAACTCGAACGCGGCCGGATATATGGTATTCGGATGGTGCAAGGTCTCGGCGCCTGCGAGTATTTGGCCCCTGAACGCGTGCAGGGTCAGGGCCCCAACCGGTCTGCAGATATCTATGCCCTGGGCATTGTCACGTATCAGCTGTTAACAGGTGCGCCGCCGTTTCAAGGAGAACCTGAAGAGGTGCTCTCGGCCCAGGTGTATGAGACACCACAACCTGTGCACCTAGTTGATCCCCAGATTTCCTCGACGGTCAGTGCCACCATCAGCCGTGTGCTGGCCAAACGTCCCGAGCTGCGCTACAGCACGGCCACCGAGTTTGCCCGTGCCTTTGCCGCGGCGGCAGAGGGTATCGCACCCAAACGCAGCCCCCAGGTGGCGGGATCTATCAGACCACCCAGCAAGACGACGGTCAAGTCCCCAGGACTACCGGCTGCGGCGGGTTTGACAGCGCTCGTAGTGCTAGCAATAGCATTGCTGTGGCACTTGGGCGGCATCGGCGCTTGGGTGGAAAAACAAACCGCTCTATGGCTGTCAGCTTTGGTGCCTTCAACCCCGGTACTGAGCTCAGTCAATGAGTCGCCTCTTGCTACGCCGACGCGCGGCGCGACCTTTACCCCTAGGCCCATCGCTACCGCCACAACCACGCCCACGCCTCTATTGGTTACACCTGCCACACCGTTCGCACCTGAAAGCGTCGTAACGCCGATTGCGACAACTACACCGGTTACAGTGTCGGCGACTGCTGTCTCTTTCACGCCTACCGCACAAGCCTCACCGGTTGCGTCACCGGCAGCAAGCGCCTCGTTCAGCAACTTGATCGTCGCTGCCGGGATCGACCAGAATAACCGGCCGGTCTCCCCTGGCACCACCTTTTCGGCCATGCGTCGACCGCTCTATGTTTTCTTCGAATACCGGAACATGTCACCGCAAGTCACCTGGGGATATGTCTGGCTACGCGAGAACCAGATATTGAACCGTGCGGAAGAAAATTGGCCAGCTCGATGGGGCTCCGCCGGACGTGCTTGGATCTATTACACCCCCGAAGTCAGTTATCTGCCAGGAGCATACCAAGTCCAACTGCTCATCAATGGGCAGGTTGTCGCTACGACAACTTTTACCATTCGATGACCAGGTGTATTCACAGTAGGCGATCTGTTTCTTTTTGGCTATGCTTAGCCCTCATTGTGACTGCGTGTCAAGCAGCCTTGCTTCCCGACCGACTCTCTTCTGATGTTGTTGCAGATTCTCCATCGGCTACTTCTTCCGTTCCCACCGCCGCTCCAGCCCCTTATCGAATGCCGCCCGGTCCCGTACGGACAATGACCCTCCTGTCCGGAGCAGAGCTGCTGGTTGCCATCGATGCGATGGGCAGTGTAGAAGCGGATCCGACATGGCAGCTCTATCTTGGACGCGCCGAACGCTGGCAGCGCTTGACATGGCCCGAAGGGGTCGCGCCATATGCATTCCGCGTCGCCCCAGCAGGTGCTCCTATCTTTGCAGTGCCGATGAACAACCCTCTCCTGGGAAGGAGCCAGCCATGGGGATTGTTGCGCTCTACTGATGCAGGACGGTCGTGGCAGCAAGTTCTCGGAGGACTGGATGACCCCTATGTAATGGATGTAGCATTATCACCGCGATTCCCGGAGGATCGGACCGTTGTGGCGGTTACGTGGCATCGCGGAGTGTATGTTTCGCACAGCGGGGGAGAGAGCTGGCAACCATTGCCCTATCCGCGGCCCATAGACGCCTCAGGAGGTGCTAATCCGTACGATCTCGCTGTGGCGCTATCCCCTGACCTGCGCGGTGGAAACCCACAGCGCCCGGTC
>JANXAX010000090.1:0-5376 GCA_025062175.1 Anaerolineae bacterium
GATGTAAGCGATCTCGTCAGCAGCGTTAACAATTTGACATTCCAACGTGCCACGATGGTGCGTTGCATCGGGAGTCGTCGCGGGGCAATCATATTCTGTCGCGTGTTTCATAATACCCTCACGCACCTCCCAGGACAGATTGAGCCCGTCGAAGTCCGGGAAACGTTTTTCCAGCTTCTCGACAATGCGCAAGCTCTGCAGATTGTGGTCGAATCCGCCGTGTTCCTCCATAAGGGCATTGAGGGTGGCCTCCCCGCTGTGGCCAAACGGACCGTGCCCCAAGTCGTGTGCCAGGCAGATAGCTTCTGTCAGGTCTTCGTTGGCACGCAATGCCCGTGCAATGGTGCGTCCGATTTGGGCGACCTCCAGTGTGTGCGTGAGCCGTGTGCGGTAGTAGTCTCCCTCGCTGGTGATGAACACCTGGGTCTTGTATTCTAACCGCCGGAAGGCAGTGGTATGCAGGATGCGGTCACGGTCGCGTTGATAAACAGTGCGATAGGCGTGCTCGTCTTCAGGGTACACGCGCCCGCGCGTGTAGCGACTTTTCATTGCATAAGGCGCCAAGTGTTCGATTTCATATCGTTCCATCTCTTCACGTGACAGGATCATAGAACTCCCTCCAAACTCAGACTTTAAACCTGTTTTGTCAAACGACGATCATCGCCTTTATGATATGTAATAGAAGTGGATTATGTAAGTTCTATGGTATCGGATGGCAGGAGGTGTTATTTAATGAAGCTCCACATAAGCAGGGAGACACGGCTGGCGGTCGAGAGATGGGCGTGGCTAGTAGCAGTTGCTCATCTCGCCATCCTGGTGTGGGCGTGTTCGCCAGTGGCAACCGCCCATGCTCAGGGCGGTGTTACCTATGTGGTGCAGCCCGGTGACACGTTAATAGGGATTGCAGCACGCTATGGGATTCCGGTGACCCAACTGGCCGCTGCCAACGGGCTGCGCTGGAATGCGTGGGTGTACGTCGGACAACGCCTTATCATCCCAGGTGCGACACAGGCTCCCGCTCTGCCTTCGGTGCCTGGCGGGAACATCTATGTAGTACAGCGGGGAGATACGCTTTCCTCGATTGCGCTGCGTCACGGCACGACAGTGGCGGCTCTGATGACGGCAAATCGGCTGGCCAACCCGAACTTTATCTATGTCGGTCAGAGGCTGGTGATCCCCAGCGGCATCGCGACACCGGCACCTGCACCTCCCACTGTCCCGATAGCAGACTATCATGACAAATGGATTGAGGTCGATCTGACACATCAAGTGCTGCGCGCTTATGCCGGGCAAACGTTGGTATTCCAGACACTTGTCTCCACGGGTCTGCCGGCGACGCCCACCGTCGTGGGCAGCTATCGCATATACGCGAAGTATGTCTCGGCGCCCATGTCAGGGCCGGGGTACTACTTGCCCAACGTGCCTTATATTATGTATTTCCACCGCGGCTATGCCCTCCACGGCACCTATTGGCATAGCAACTTCGGTCGACCGATGAGCCATGGCTGTGTGAACCTTTCCGTCGCCGATGCCGAGTGGTTGTTCAATTGGGCAGAGGTAGGAACACCCGTAGTGGTTCGCTACTGACTGGAGAGCCCTTGAGCCAGCAGCTGTTGCTCGATCACCTCCACCGGAACACGCGCTAGGCACTGGACCGCGGGCCGTTTTTTAAGCCAGCGGGGTAATCCCAGCAGTCCCGCCAGCTGGCCGCGCAAACGGGCTCGTGCGGCTTCGCCGCGCCAGGCTGCGAGCGCCTGACGGGCGATGCGCCACTGGGCACGGAGCACTGCCCGCCAATGGCGTCGCCACAAAGCGGTGGGATAATTCTTCGCCAGAACCCAGATGGTATTCCGCCCGGTGAAATAGCTGGCGATCGTGCCGCCGCCGGTGGCGCTGAGCTTGTGATAAACCACCGCTCGAGGGACAAAGACGCATCGATAGCCCGCTAATTGGGCACGCCAGTTCAGATCGACATCCTCGCAGTACATAAAGAGATCTTCGTCGAAAAAACCGATGTCTGCCAACATCGTGCGACGGTAGAGGGCTGCCCCGCCACATGCACCCCACACGTATTCTTCCTGGTCAAACTGACCCTCATCCCGCTGCCACACACCCCGATTGACCGGGATGCCGTCGATGCCGCACGTATCTCCGGCCGAATGCAACACGTCCCGTCGATCAAACAACAAGATTTTGCTGGCGGCCATGCCAGCTTCGGGATGTGTTTGCAGGGCATGTACCAGTTCAGCGGCCCAGAGCGGCGTCACCTGGGTGTCGTTGTTGAGCGAAGCGATCAGCGCTCCACGGGCGAGCTGCAGACCTCGGTTCAGAGCGCCGGTGAGACCCCGATTCCGGTCCAATGCCAGCAAGCGCACTTCCGGATAGCATGTGCTTAGCAACTCCCGCGACCGGTCCGTCGAGGCGTTGTCCACCACGATGATCTCGAGCCGCGGATAGGATTGCTCCCGCAATGCATCGAGGCAGGTCGGCAGGTGATGGGCACCGTTCCAATTCGGAATAATCACCGAGAGCAAGGGGAGATCCGCCTCGGAATGCATGGTACAAATGAGCGTCACAAGAGTTCAGAGGATCCAGCAGGGTTCATGTTCTCACCAGATGCTGCCCAGCACGCGCCGCAGCTGTCCCCACCAATTTTCTGAGGCGACCTCTTCCGGCTGAGCAGGCACTGGACGCATGGCGCGCTGATAAGCAGCCAACAGGTCACCACGCCCGCTGCCTTGTGCAGTGGGCATCTCATTGAGATCGATCGCGCCCCCTAACAGCGCGCGTTTGACATCTTCCGGTTTCAGATTCGGGTTCGCCTGCAGCAGCAATGCCACGGCGCCGGTGGCATGGGGAGTCGCCATGCTGGTGCCGGATAGTTCGGCGTAATGAGGCTGGATCGGCCGGCCCACTCGGGCGTTCGTGGCGCGCGCCGAGACAATCCCCGTGCCTGGAAAGACGATATCCGGCTTCAAACGGCCATCCAGGGTGGGCCCCCGGGAGGAGAATGAGGCTACGTGATCGGTGTCGTCGACGGCCCCAACGGTAATGACGCGACGCGCGACACCTGGAGCACCGATCGTGGAATTGGCAGGCCCATGGTTACCTGCCGCGACGCATATCACAATGCCCAGCTGGCGCACCACTTGGTCACACAGGGTGGAGAGAGCGTCGCTCCCATCACCTGGGGTATCCCCACCCAACGACAGATTGATCACGTGCACGTTGTGAGCCACGGCCCACTCGATCCCGGCCATGACGTTGCTCATTAAACCATCGCCGTTGGAGTCCAAAACCTTGGCGATGTACAGGCTGGCTGCCGGCGCCACACCGCGAAAACGTCCATTCGAGGCAGCGCCGCTTCCCGCCGCGATCCCGGCCACGTGCGTGCCGTGTCCGTTATCATCGCTGCCGTCACCCCCCACAAAGCTGGTCATCGCCGCGATGCGGCCGGCGAAATCGGGGTGTTGGGGATCGATGCCGGTGTCCAGGATCGCAATGCGCATCCCTTCACCCCGCAGCCCCAAGTTCCACACTTGCGGGGCACGGATACGCGGCACGGACACATCCAGGCACGTGTGCACCGGGAGGTCAGGCCAGATATACTCTACTGTATCGTCTTGCATCAACACATCGAGGTGCGCAGCTGGGAGCTCCAAAACAGTGGCAGAGACCAGCCGATACTGACGGCGGATGGCGATCTCACCCGTTCTGAGGGCATGAGCCGCCGCGCGCATAAAGGTGGGAGATTCCTGGTGACGCACGATGATGCGGAGGGGTTGCGTTGCGGCCGCTGAGCGCATGCGCAGCTGCAAGTCGGGTGAGATTTTATAAGCCATCATCCCCTCCCCAGCATCAGCCTCACATCGCCGTGACAGGTTGGTCTTCTTCGACACGGAGCACCCATGCCTCGTCCAGCAAAGACAAGGCGGCACGGGCACGTCCCCGCACGGCCACCCCCGGCAGAAGGCGGAACTGATGTCCTACGACAAAACCCATTTCAGCGAGACGGGGCAAGTAGCGTGCCGGATCCCCGTCAGTGCGCACAATCAGTGCCACCATGCTATCAGGAGATGCCCCCAGCTTGCGATGTAATGCTGGCGTCATTTTCTCCATTATTCGCACCTCCTTTAAGTGCTGTGCTGGACATTTCTCTGAATTTAATCATACTATGGTGACTTTAGCTATGTCAATCAAACGTCCTCAGGATAGGGTTTTCCACGACGGCGTCCGTGGGAGAAGCATCGCCCTTGGGCAAAATTTGCACCATCCTCTGGGAACGACCTATTGGCGCACACACCTTTCCGACGATTGGCTTTTCCTCTATAGTATGGTAAGATGAGATAGACCTTTTATCCATCACAAAAGTCGCAAGGCAAGGGAGGAGAAAGCGATGGCTTCACTGCTCAGCAAAGTGCAAACCCTCATCTCCGCCAGTTTGCATGCCCTGGTGGACAGCGCCCTCAAGGCCAATTCGGTGGCGGTCTTTGACGAATACATCCGTCAGGCACAAAACAACCTGGACGAGCTGGAAGATGCCCTGGTGACGGTGCGCGGTCAGCTGAAGACGTTGCAGCGCAAATACGAGTTGCTCCAGGCCGAGGCGGAACAGCTGGACGCTGACATTGATCGCCTGCTCAAGCTGGGAAAGGAAGACCTGGCCGTAGCTGCCCAGGCGCAATATAACTCCAAGACAGAGTTGGCGCAGGAATACAAGGAACAGCTAGAGAAACAGCAGGCGGAAGCGGACAAGCTGGCCAGCGCGCGCCTCAAGCTGGAAACAAAGCTCAATATGGTCAAACAGGAACGTGAGCAGGTAGTGGCTCTTCTAGAGCTGGCGCGCAGCAAGGAGATCGCTGCCAAGACCATCCGTTCGTTGGACGACCTGCAAGGCCTGGGCGACGCCGACATCGCGCGCGTGACCGAACAGATTCGCGCACGACTGGACCGCGCCGACGCCGAAATGGAAATCAAGGCAGAACGTCTGGAAGTTCAGATGGACGAGGTGCTCGGCAGGGAGCGCTTGGAACAGCAGCTGGCAGAGCGCAAACGTCGCTTGGGCCTGGCACAGTGAGCTAACTCTTAGAGGGGTTTGGGGAGCATCCCATAAGGCTCCCGCAAGACTATGAGCCGAACGCGCACCATCTTCCTGGTCATTGTTGGTCTCGCTCTGATCGCCACTTTCGTCGGGGTGACGTATGTGCTGCTCTGGCGGACGACGCCCTCCAGTGGCGTCCGAGTGCCGGCTCGGCAAAGCTCCGAACCCATCCAGGTGCTCATCGCCTCAGCACTGTCCGTGGAACCCTGGGTCAGTGAAGCCGCCCGAAAATTCAACGCGGAAGAGCGTCGGCTAGAAGGGCGGGTCATCCGCGT
>JANXAX010000090.1:5391-8416 GCA_025062175.1 Anaerolineae bacterium
ACGCTATGAACGCGAGGAGATGGACCCTTTCCCCACGGCATGGATCCCGGACAGCCGCTATCTGGTGGAGCTGGTCAATGCCACGTTTAAAACCAAATTGGGACGTGACGTTTTCTTGACGGATGGTGAATATCGCGCGCGGCCGATTGCGATCTCGCTGTTCGCCTGGGGCATCTATCAGAGTCGTGCTGAAGTGTTGGAGAAAACCTTTGGTGAGATCAATTGGCGCACCATCCACGACGCGGCGGTCGCCCCCGGAGGTTGGCGGGACATCGGTGGCAAAGGAGAGTGGGGCTATTTCAAGCTGATCGTACCTCATCCCCGCAAGAATATCGGCGGGCTGGCCGCGATGGTCAGCGCCGCGGGAGAATATTATGACCGGCCGAACATCAGCGTGGACGACGTCACCCAGCCGGAGTTTCAAAAATGGCTGAAAGAGCTGATGGGTTCGGTGAGTGACTATGCCAGTCTGGGTGCCTATCCGGGTGAGAACCTGGCCCTGTTCGGCTATTCTGCCGGCGATGGTGGGCAGCTGCTGGAAAGCGATCTGCTCATCAACATGGCCGGCAGCATGAATCGCTGGGAGCCGTTGCGCATCCTCTACCCCAAGTATGTCACGTGGTTCGATTTTCCCTTCACGGTGTGGATCGGGCCGGAGACGAGCGCCATCGAGAAAAACGCCGCGCTCGAATTTCAAAAATACCTGCTCTCGCCCGCGATGCAGACAGAAGCGATCAAGTTTGGCCTACGCCCTGTGTTGGGGCAGATCTCGGTGGAGCAGCCCGATAGTCCCTTCATAGCCTGGCGTGAGAATGGGGTGACCCCCATCGTGGAGCGCACTACTGCTATGCGCAACCCAGACCGCGAAGTGCTGTTGGCGTTGCTGCGGTGGTTCGACCTCAACATCGCGCGTTGAGGCATGAGATATGCGACCCCGACCAGCTCCAGAATGATGGAATGTCTCCCAGAATTGTCCACCGACAACACCAGGCAATACTCAGGGCCATGAGGACGGTTGCGATGTGGTCTCCAGGTGAGCAAAGGATATCTCTATGAGCCCGCAACGTCGACGTACGCTTAGCCCAGGACGCATGTTGGTTTCGGTGTTGGTGGCGGGGGGCGTCTTTTTGGCAGCGTGTGCCGCCTGTTGGTCCGTGTTTGCGGCATTTCTGCCCGATGTTGCCCAGGTCACGCCGGCCCCGCCAGCCGAGATAAACGCGTTGCTTCTGGCGTGCTCTCCCGAGAAGCGTGCCTTGGTCGAGGAGTTGATTACCCAATTCCATGCCCTCGGCTATGTGGCCAGCGATGGACGTCCCATGCGTATTCAGCTGGTGGAAATGGATGGTGAGGGCATGGTGGATGCCGCGCTGGCCGGAGAGGTGCACGCCATTTTGCCCGATTCGTCCCTCTGGCTGGACGTCTTGGATCGGCGCTATGCTGAGCGGATAGTGGCGCAAGATTCGCTCGGCGCACCGCGCTCGCCGACCTCGGGTGTGACGCGGTGGGCGATCAGCCCGGTAGTCATCGCAATGTGGGAAGACACTGCCCGTGCACTCGGCTGGCCAGACAAGGCGCTTGGGTGGCAGACCCTATTGGAGCGGGCGCAGCGCGATCCCTCGTTCCGCTGGAGCCACCCCTCGACCAGCTCGGCCAGCGGGCTGTTGGCCACATTGGCCCAGTTTTATGCCGCTGCCGGGGTCACGCGTGGCCTCACCCCAGAACTGGCGCGCAGCGAGGCAGTCCTCAATTATGTCAGCGCCATCCAGAAGACGGTGCGCTTCTATGGCGAGGGAGAATGGGTGGTCATCCAACGCGCTCTGCAGGAGGGCCCACGCTACCTGGACGCTTTCGTGGTGCAGGAACAACTGGTTGTCTACTTCAACCGACAACCGCAGCGCCCTGCCCGCCTGGTGGCGATCTACCCAGTCGAAGGCACGCTGTGGGAGGATCATCCGTTGGCATTGGTCGAGACAGCGAGTCTGTCGAGTTTCCACCGCGAAACCTATCAGGCGTGGCGCGAATATCTCACCGCGACCGCAACCCAACAGCAGGTGTTGCAAGCGGGCTATCGTCCTGCCGACCTCTCTATCCCGATCCAAGGGACCGCATCCCCCATCAATCCGGCAAACGGCGTCGATCCCGACCAGCCCCAGACTACGCTGCAGATGCCCTCTCCTTCTGTGGTGGATATTGTGCGCGATGTGTGGTGGCTCACCAAACGGCATGCCAACGTCTATCTGGTCGTGGACACGTCCGGCAGCATGGAAGGCGACAAGCTGGCGCGTGTAAAAGAGGCGCTGGTGATCTTCTTGGAGCAAATCAAGGGAGAACAGGAGCGCGTCGGGCTGATTGCCTTCGCGTCGACAGTCTATCATATAGACGAACTGGAGAGGATCCGTGACAACCGCTCGCGATTGCTGGCCACCATCGGTGGGCTTGAGGCGGGGGGCAACACTGCTCTCCTGGACGCGATATGGGAAGCTTACGGGCGCCTGCAATATCTGGCCGACCGCGAGCGCATCAACGCCATTGTGGTCATGACCGACGGCAAGGAGAACAACTCATGGAAATCATTAGGCGAGCTGGAAGCGGAGATTCGACGCGGAAATGCTCAAGGCGTGCCGATTGTGATCTTCTGCATCGCATACGGCGAAGATGCCGATATGGAGACGCTGCGCCGCGTCGCCGAGGCCAGCGGAGGTATGGTGCGCGTCGGGGACCTCGAAACAATTCGCCAGCTATACAAGCTTATGGCCACCTACTTCTAACGCGTTAGATAAAGGATTCGGATGTCGCGATGGTGTAATGGCGTATTCTGCACATATGACCATCTCAATGAATAGCAGCGGGCAGAGTTTCAAGACCGATCTGCGGCGGCGTGTACAACGCGCCATACTGCTCAACGCATTGCTGCGTTGGGAGAGCGCGGTATTGGTCGCGTTTCTTTTGATGGCCACTGCTGCCCTGGCCCTGTCGGCATGGCTGGAGATGTTGCCATGGTTTTGGGTCTGGTTCGGGCTCGGGC
>JANXAX010000091.1 GCA_025062175.1 Anaerolineae bacterium
CCCCTCTTGGCGATTGTACCATCCGCTACTCCCAGCCCAACGCGAGAGGCGATGGCCACTTTAGAGCCGCATAAGGCCACGTTCACTCCGACGTGGACCGCAACCGCTACTCCTTCGCCTGCAGCAACTGTCACTCCAACATACTCGCCGACGCCCAGTGCAACGGCAACGCCTTCGCCAACCCCCACTGTGACCAGTACCGCCAGCCCTGCACACACGCCATTCCCGACCTTAATACCGTGTGGCACAGCTCCACCCAGCTGGGGAGACCGTTCGACCTGGGTTGCGTACGTGGTCCAGGAGGGTGACGACCTCTTGTCCCTGGCGCAGGGTGTGGGGACCACTGTTGCGGCGCTGTTACAAGCTAACTGCTTGCTGGATGCCGCTTCGATCAAGCCGGGTGTGACATTGCTATTGCCGCGCGCGCTTCCAACCAGAACGGCAACCCCTACTACATCGCCAACGCTGTCGCCGCCACCACCTCGGATCAAGCTTCCGGTCGTGGCAACCCCGTGGTTACCGCCGGTTTATCCACCGGCACCGTGGGTAACACTGGCGCCTCCCATGCCACCCCCGCCCACTTGGGCGCCATGGCCGACACCTATACCCCAACCTTATCCAACCTCGGCTCCGTTGCCACCGACACCGGTGCCGATTGTGACCCCTTATCCCACATCTCCGCCCGAACCAGCACCTGCGATCCCGGTTGGGCCAATCCCAATGTCTCCCGCGCCGCGCAGCACGTCGCTGCCACCTATCGGTTTTGTCCCGGCACCTTTCCCACCTGATCACGGTGCACCACAACCCTATAGTCCGGCTCCATATGTGCCTCCAGCACCGCCTTCTGCGCCACCGAGCGTTCCCCAACCAGGCCCTGTATTCCCCGAGCCAGCGCCGATGCCCACTATACCGCCCTCCGGTGAGCCCATCGGTCCCGTTTTTGTGAAATAGAGATGGGTGTCTTCAACCTCGATGACACAATCGCGGCGGTCGCTACACCGCTTGGAGAAGGCGGCATCGGCATCGTCAAGATAAGCGGCCCGGCTGCTGTGGAGATCCTCCACCGCCTCTTCTCGCCGGCCAGTCCATCTATCGTTTCATCCGATTTCCGACCACGTCAGCTGCGCTGGGGATATATCCGTGATCCGCATGATGGCAGCATCGTGGATGAAGTGCTCGCAGTCGTAATGCCTGCTCCCCATAGTTACACCCGCCAAGATGTTGTCGAAATCCAATCTCACGGGGGCATCCTGCCAGTGCGCCGTATCCTGGAGCTGGTCTTGACCCATGGGGCACGTCTGGCCGAGCCTGGCGAAATGACCCTACGTGCGTTTTTAAACGGCCGTATCGACCTGGCCCAAGCGGAAGCGGTGCTTGACATTGTCCGGGCACGGACTGAGTCAGCCCTGCGTGTGGCAGTTGCCCAGCTGGGAGGGCGACTTTCAGCCCGCGTGCGGCCGGTCCGTACACAATTGTTAAACATCCTAGCCTACCTGGAGGCCAGCATCGACTTCACGGAAGACGAGATCCCCATTCAGGACATTATCACTCCCCTGAACGCAGTAGCGAATGCGCTGGCGGAGCTGCTTAATACAGCAGACCGCGGGATGATCTATCGTTATGGGATACGTGCTGCCATCGTCGGCCGACCAAACGTGGGCAAGAGCTCCCTGCTCAACGCATTGCTGCGCGGCGACCGCGCAATTGTGACCCCTATCCCGGGCACCACACGCGACACGTTGGAAGAAACCGTCAATTTACAGGGTGTACCACTGATCTTGGTCGACACTGCCGGCATCCGTGCCCATCCCCAGGATGAAGTCGAACGCCTCGGTGTGGAACGCAGCCGCGCCGCACTGCGCCAAGCCGACCTGGCGCTGTTGGTACTCGACGGTAGCTGCCCTTTGGAAGCAGCCGACTTCGAAATCGCTGCGCTCATCGGTGAGCGACCTGCCTTGGTGGTGATCAACAAGAGTGATTTACCTCCCCGGGCCGAAACAGACGCGCTGCTTTCCCTTCTGCCATCGGCATCCCTTGTGCGCATTTCGGCGTTAACCGGAGAGGGAATTGCGGAGCTGGAGAATGCTATTCTCGAAAAAGTTTTGGGGGGTCAGGTGCTCACTGCGGACATACCCCTGGTGAGCAATGCACGCCATAAGGCCGCTTTATCCCGGGCCCGTGAACACGTGCTCGCTGCTATCGAAGGACACCATCAAGGATTAAGCGCAGATCTGGTGGCGATTGACGTACGCGAAGCGATGGATGCCTTGGGCGAGATCACAGGAGAAACTGCCACAACAGACTTGTTGGAGACGATCTTCAGCCAGTTCTGCATCGGCAAGTAGCTCACCACCGCGCCAGGCTGCTGAGCGCCAGACGCACCCGTTCCTCCACAGGTTGGTCGCGCACCTCAGGCGGCAATGCACGCAAAGCTGCATGGGCCTCCGCAGCCGAATACCCTAACGCAGTGAGCGCCGCGATCACCTCACTATCCGCGTCGCTGATGGGAGCACCCACCATTCCCACCTCTTCGGTGCCAATCTTATCGCGAAGGGCAAAAACGAGCTGACGGGCTTTCTTGGGGCCGATTCCGGGCACGCGCGCCAACAGTGCAATTTCCTCACGCATCACCGCCCGGCGCAACATCTCAGCTGGCACGTGCGATAAGATCGAGAGAGCCACCCGAGGGCCGATGCCCGGAACACTCAGCAGGGTGCGAAATAGCTGCCACGACTCGCGGTCGGCAAAGCCGTACAGAGTGAGCTCATCCTGTCGTACCTGGAGATGGGTGTAGAGGGTCACCGAACCGCCATCAATTGCGTCCAACAGATCGGCCGGCACGTGCACGATGAAACCGATGCCGTTCACGTCCAGCAACAAAGCACCTTCGCGTTTTTCTATGACCTCCCCGCGAATACGTCCGATCATGCGAACGCTCTACCGGAGATTATCCTGGCCAGATGCCGATAGAACACGCCAACGTGAAAAATGTAGATCGCAAATCGCCAAAGCCAGAGCATCGGCTGCGTCATCCGGTCCGGGGATCTCGGCCAAGCCGAGCAAGTGTTGCACCATCCGCTGCATTTGTTTCTTAGAAGCGGCCCCATAGCCGGTGACCGCTTCCTTCACTTCAGACGGCTTATACTCATGGATAGGCACATCCGCATCTGCCAGCGCCAAAAGCACTACACCGCGTGCTTGTCCTACAGCCAGAGCAGTCCGGGCATTTTTGCTGAAGAAAATCTCCTCCACCGCCGCACTCTCCGGCCGCCATTCGCTTATTAGTGTCCGCAACTGACGATAGATTTCCTGTAAGCGACGAGCTAGTTCCGAGCGGGCGGACGTTGTGATGACTCCGTAGTGTAGTGCGGTGATCCGGTCTCCGGATCCCTCTACAAGGCCATAACCGGTTGTCGCAGTGCCTGGATCTATGCCGAGGACGCGCACGGACTATCTTTCCATCGAACAGATGCTCATCCCATCACTACGCCGTGGCGAGGATCTCTTCCGGAACATCCAAATTGGAATAGATCTGCTGCACGTCATCGAGCTCCTCCAGCTGCTCGATCAAGTGCAGAACTTGCAAGGTTTCCTTCTCATCAAGGGAGACCAGCGTTTTGGGTACCATGGAAAGCTCTGCTTCTTCGACCTTGATCCCGCGCTTCTGCAAGGCCTCTGCCACTATACGCAGGTCAGTCGGCGCCGTATAGATCTCGACGATTTCACTGCTGACGTCTACGTCCTCTGCGCCCGCATCGACCGCCATCATAAAGAGGTCATCGGGATCGCGCCCGCCCCGCTCGATGGTGATGAGCCCCTTGGTCTCAAACATCCAGGTAACCGCTCCAGCCTCGGCCAAACTGCCGCCGCCTCGGTTCAGCACCCGACGAACTTCCGCCAGAGTGCGATTGCGGTTGTCTGTGAGGCATTTGATCAACAGGGCAACCCCGTGAGGGGCATATCCCTCATACATCACTTCTTCGGGTGCACCGCCCTCCAGCTCGCCGGTGCCGCGCTTGATGGCACGTTCGATGTTCTCCTTGGGCATGTTGGCTGCCTTGGCCTTTTCGATGGCCAGACGCAGCGCCGGATTGGCACCCGGATCACCGCCATTGCGTGCCGCTAAGGTAATATCACGCGCCAGACGTGTAAACAGCTTGCCACGCTTTGCGTCCTCGGCGCTCTTCTTGCGCTTAATCGTGCTCCACTTTGAGTGACCGCTCATAGAACCTGCTCCTCTCTATGAACTACACCTATGCCGCCTCCGCGGCAGAGACACTTCTGATTTTTTCATTATAGCACAGATCTTCTCTCTTTGCCATTCCCAGCCATACCCAGGCAATGCCCAATAGCCTATAGATGGACTGGCAACGGAGGTCATGCCCGATAGATGCACCGCCGAGCGTCTCTTTGCGGAGACGCCGATCCCCCGTCCGAACAGGCGGACAGTCTGTCGCAAGCTCTCAAGGAAGATTTTGCAACCGCCCTGGCTTACTTGCGCCCGTGATCAGCTTGAGATATATTACGTCAAGTTAGACATGGGGTGATGGCCCACGGCCAGTTCGAGTTCTTGATCGAAGGGGGATGTTTATGGCCACTAGCACATCAGTCCCATCAGAGACAAGTGCGACGCAACGACTCAGAACTGCGCTCAACACTCAGATGGCGCCACCGGGCGACTCGCGGGATGAAAGACAGGGGGAATGGCATGAACGCAATCAGCGGCTGCGTGAGGCGCGCGACCGCGTGCAGGACTTGCGCACCCTGCTCTCCGGCGCACGCAATGGCGACATCACCCCCACTGAGCTCGCTGGTGCCATCGAACGTCTCCGCGATGAGGTTAACCATCTACTACAAGCGCTTCCCGGCGCCGAACCGGTGCGCCGCATCGTCAGCCTCTGGATGCAAGTCCAAGCCATCCCACTGGTTCATGACCCCTATGCTGCGCTCAGCGTCCAAGAGTATTTGCGCCAGCTGGGTGTGTTGGAAGTGCTATGCCGTAAAATTGTGTTCCAGGTCGCTCTGATCACTATCCCAGAACGGGTCAACGAATGGCTGCGGCTAGCACGCCCTGGCTACTACATCCCGTTCCACGAGGTCTTTGCCGACGAGCTACCTGACTTTGAGGAACGCGTGCAAGTGCTTCACTACCTGGCCTGGGCGCCTAGAGTGCTCACAGGCGGATTGGTGAACGTCGAGCTGGGATTGATCTATCGCTATTCCTCCAATCCGACGCATCGCTATCTTACCGCGGTCGGTGTGGCACTGGCCTTTCTGACAGCTTCAGGGCTGATCGTTGCCGCGTGTCATCTGCCTCTGTCGGATTGGCCCCTACAGCCGACGCGCATAGGCACGCTGCTGATCGGTTGGGCAGCCGTCCTGGTCGGGGTGCTCGTCCACATTGGCATTAGCACCACCAAGCAGGTGCAACAGCAAGGGGGACGCCCACCCATCATCGCCATGGAAGATGCCCTGCTCTGGATCAACGCGCGTTTCGGCTATATCCTGTTCAAGCTCCTGATGGCTCTAGTGGGCTTCTTCGCGCTGGCGTTCACCACCGGTGCAGACAAGGTGACGCCCTTCAGCATGTTCCTGGTCGGTTATGGTCTCGACAGCGTGATCGAAATCTTCGGTGTCAGCCTGGAGCAGCGCGCTGCAACTCGCCTGGGCGCCCTTAAGCGACGGCTAGCGCTGGAATTGATGGGGTGAATCATGCACTTTCTCCGCGTGACTAAACCGCCACTGGCGCCTTGATGGGCGGATGGCAACGATAATCCAGCAGTTGGATGTCTTCGTACCGGAAATCGAAAAGGGAAGTCACGGCGGGATTGAGCTGCACACGCGGCAAGGGATACGGTGTTCGGCTCAGCTGCAGCTGCACCTGCTCCAAATGGTTGAGATAGATGTGAGCATCCCCCAGGACGTGGATGAACTCGCCCGGCTGCAGGCCGGTCACATGGGCCACCATCATGGTCAGCAGCGCATACGAGGCGATGTTGAAGGGCACTCCCAGGAACAGGTCGGCGCTGCGCTGATACAGCTGACATGAGAGGCGCCCTTCAGCGACGTAGAATTGAAACAGCACATGACACGGCTGCAGTGCCATTTTCTCCAGGTCGGCTACGTTCCAAGCACTGACCACCAGGCGACGCGAATCCGGATTGCGTCGGATCTCTTCAACTACCCAGCTGAGCTGGTCGATGTGCCGTCCGTCGGGAGCCGGCCATGCACGCCACTGATAGCCGTACACCGGGCCGAGATTGCCCTCTGCATCGGCCCACTCGTCCCAGATGTGCACGCCGTGCTGATTGAGCCAGCGAATGTTCGTATCACCGCGCAGGAACCACAGCAGCTCATAGACGATGCCGCGCCAGAACATCCGCTTGGTTGTCACCAGAGGGAAGCCAGCCGCCAGGTCGAAGCGCAGCTGCGCACCGAAGACGCTCAACGTGCCCACCCCTGTGCGATCCGCTTTACGCCTCCCGTGGTTAAGGACATAGCGCAGCAGGTCCAGATAGGGTTGCATGGCACTCACCTCCGCCCCTCAAGCTAGGACATCCTCGTCGCCGACATCCTCCTTCTCTTCGTCATAGGTCGCTCTTAGTTCGTCGTAGATCCGATTGACGCCGGCGCGGATGCGCTTTTCCACAAAGGACCGATCCCCAGGGCGGTAGGGGAAGTAATCAATCAGCTGGCTGACCACCGTGGCTGCCTCGGATTTGCTGCGCCCTGCCTTGATCTGATTGCGCACCTTCAACCGCATCAGGCGGATGTACTCCGAGATGGGCTGTGTCGCTTCCACATTACAAAGCGGGCCATGGCCCGGCACGAGGACGTTCAACGACATGCGGCGCAACCGCGCTAACGTCTCCAACCACTCCTTGCTGTTGCTCTGTCCCAGCGAGGGATGCTCTCCCACCACCACAACATCACCGGTGAAGAGAACTCTTTCTTTGGGCAACCAGACTCCGCACGTCGCCGGCGTATGACCGCCTAAATAGATGAAATGCACCTCGCGCCCGCCCTTCTTGACAATGAGTCGCCCGGTGAAGGTGAGCTCGGGCTTCTTGATGACCACCTCGTCGAATTGCGCGGCAATCTCCGGCTGGCGCTTGAAGAGGTTCTTAGTGCGCTCGATGAAGGCATCCCGATAGCCGGACATCTCCTTCCAGGCGACCTCGTGGGC
Organism: Anaerolineae bacterium; assembly: GCA_025062175.1. Lineage (GTDB taxonomy): Bacteria > Chloroflexota > Anaerolineae > 4572-78 > NAK82 > NAK82. Next base: position 7,187 of record JANXAX010000091.1, read on the forward strand.
AATCACCGGGGCATCGAAGTACTGATTGCCCATGATATGGGCACGGTGATGGTCAGTGTTGAACACGTAGAGCACTCGCTTGGCCAGACGCAACACTTCTGCCGCCCACGCTTTGCCCTCCTCTGGAATCAACGGTGTGTCCACGACAATCGCGCCGACGTCGGTGAGAATGCACCCCACGTTGGCGCCTTCATACCCCGTGTGCACATAGATGCCCGGTGCAATCTGTTGGAGTCCGTTTGAGGAAGAGCCGGAGAGTTCCGTCATTCGCGATTCCACCTTGTCCACAGGCTTATCCGAAGCCAGTCCTAGGGAGCTACGGCTCAAGCCGGCCAACTCGGTCTTCAGAAGGCCAGCTGTCCGCCGTCCACCACAATTACCTCGCCGGTGATGAACGAGGCGTCGTCGCTGGCAAGGAAGGCATACACCGCCGCCACTTCCTCCGGGTTGCCCGTGCGCCCCAGAGGAATGTATTTCTTAATGTACTCTTGGACAAATTCTTCTGAGTCCATACCTGCCGAGAGTGGTGTGACGATGTAGCCAGGCGCGACACAATTGACCCGGATGCCATATGGCGCCAGGTCTAGCGCCATGGATTTCGTCAACAATGTGATGCCGCCCTTGCTGGCGTTGTAATGAGCGTAGTGCAGCTCGCCGACCAACCCATTGGTCGCTCCCATGTTGATGATAACCCCCGAGCGTGCTTTGGCCATTTCGCGCGCCACTGCCTGGCCGACGAGAAATTGCCCCTTCAGGTTGATGTTGATCACCTCGTCCCAGCGTTCCTCGGTGATCTCCAAGAACGGCTCTGTATAGGCGATGCCGGCGTTGTTGATCAAAATATCGACCCCGCCCCACTTTTCGATCACGAAAGCCATCATGCGGTCCACATCCGCTTTCTTGGAGACATCCATCTGGAACGTCAACACCTCAGCCCCGTACTTCTCACGGATCTCGCGGGCGGTGGCTTCCAGCAGTTCAGCACGGCGGGCGGTGATGAGCACGCGTGCCCCCTCCGAGGCAAAGCGCTCCGCCGTCGCCTTGCCAATGCCCAGGCTTCCTCCGGTGATCAAGACACGTTTGTTCTCAAAGCGTCGCATCGGCTGTCCCCCTTGTCACGTTTTAATATACCTTGCCCCGAGCGGCAATCGGCCAAATGGCTTCCAGCACGCCCCGGCGGATGACATAGTAGTGATCATGGAGATT
>JANXAX010000092.1 GCA_025062175.1 Anaerolineae bacterium
ATCAAGACCAGGCATGAGGCAATCAACACCCACGCAGTATCTCCAGCATTGATCGATTCCATCCTTAAAATGTTCCGCCTCCTTAAGATGTTCGAGCTGATGTGGAAGTATCACTGCAACTATTATTAGACTAGGTTAGCTCTCTTGTCTAGTACCCAAATGGGGCAATTTAGGGGAATATGGATGATGCAGCCGCAGTTGATTACCCGTTATTAGCTGCCGAAAACAGTGCGCGAACAGGGCCTTATCCCAAAGGGATATCCCAAACTATCCCAAATTATCCCAAACACTTAGCTACATCGGGCGGATTCGACTATGAGGTCTGCCGACAAGCCTTTTCTCCTCGGATGAATAGTCAGGCCAGATGGGCAGCGTTGGAGCGAAGGGATGGCAAGTCGGTCGTGTGGTTCGCAGCCGGTTGCCCCGTGCATGGGCGCATGAAAAATGAAAAGGGTTCAAGTTGGGCGCCGTCCGTGAGATCGCTGTGCATCCCACGGTCGAACTGGTTACCGGGGAGGCAAGGGAGCTGGTGCATGTGCCGCGAAATTGACATCCTTCCTGTTTCCCGTTATACTTTTAATTGTCATAGATGATCACCGGTCGCACACGCCCTGCCCGCTCGGATCATGCGGCGTGGAGGGATGGCAGAGTGGACGATTGCGGCGGTCTTGAAAACCGCTGAGGCCGTAAGGTCTCCGGGGGTTCGAATCCCTCTCCCTCCGCTTCCGCAGCTGCACGGAAATGGGCCATTCTTGGGGAGGTGCCAGAGTGGACGATTGGGGCCGCCTGCTAAGTGGTTGTGGGGTGAATAACTCCACCGAGGGTTCGAATCCCTCCCTCCCCGCCAATGCCGGGCCATTGTCATCGCGATAATGGCCCGGCTTCTATGTTCCACCACCCCTTAACGCGGCCAGGCGACGGGATTATGCGTTACTCTGCTGGTCTGGTGCCATATCCACTTAAATGAAGCGCTCTTCGTGCGCCGCTCACGCGCGCTTCCATTCCTTCCGTAGCAGCATGTGGATACGCCACATCACGGTGCTAATCTTCTACCTGGCTCTAGCACTGTTGCTCACGTGGCCCACCGTGACCCATGCGGATACCCATCTGCCGGGTGATGGTGGCGATGACCCTGCGATTGCCTGGAACTTGTGGTGGGTCAAACATGCCCTGCTGGTTCTGAAGACATCGCCACTCTACAGCGATTATCTGTTCTACCCCATCGGCATCAACCTGGCTTTTTATACCCTCACTGTGCTTAACGCGCTGACGGCGCTGCCGTTGACCCTCAATCTGGGGGTTGTGCCTGCCAGTAACCTGCATATGTGGTTCACGATGACGGTGGGAGCTTATGGCGCCTTCCTGTTAGTGTGCCAGTTGCATTCCGCCACGGCGTCGCCATCGGAGAAAAGGGCCGGGCTGAGCATGCTCCCTCCTTGGGCAACGGCCATCTTCGCCGGCCTCTGTTATGCTTTCTGCAGCAGCCAGTTGTTTTATCTGGCGTTGGGTCAGTTTAACATTGCCAGCAACCACTGGGTGCCCTATATCGTGTTATGCGTTTACCGCGCGCGCCACACCCCACACGCCGTTCGCTGGCCGTTGCTGGCGGCCCTCTTCCTGACGATGCAGTTGTGGGCCGAGATGACCTATGCCTCGTTCAGCCTCGTTTTCATCGCCCTGTACGCCGCTTATGAGCTCTTGATCTCCTTGGCCAAAATCGTGCGTCAGAGATATCGGCCCAGATACCCGGGCGGAGAAAAGATCAGCGCTCGACCGATTATCCGCAATACGTTGGCGGCTGGTATCCTCTTCCTAGCCGGCGCTGCCCCACTGCTGGCTGCGATGCTGCCTGACCTGTTGGAGGAGGGTGACTTTTGGGTGCAGGGCAGCGGCTTCGCCGAGGTTTTCTCGGCTGACCTTTTGGGATTCTGGGTGCCGACCATACACCACCCTTTTCTAGGAGGACTGATCCATCACACCAATATCAGCGCTTTTGATAAGGGGCAACACATCTACATAGGAATCACCTTGCTCGTGCTGGCAGCGGCAGGAGCTTGGTGGGGAAGAAGACAACGCGTCTCACTGTTCTGGAGTGTCGCGATGCTTTTCTTCGCCTGGCTGACACTCGGACCGGTTGTTCATATCGACGGTGTCCCCACAGGGATTGGCGGCCCGTTTGCTATTCTGCAGACGCTCCCATTTTTCAAGGGCAATCGTTATCCCAGCCGCTACAGTGTGTTCTTGATGTTGTCATTGGCTGTGTTAGCAACATATGGTATCGCGGCCATAACGCGTTGGCTGCGTCAGCGTCGCATAGCGGGTATAGGGATCCATAATGTCATCAGCCTGATTGCTGCCGGTGCATTTTTAGCCGAGCATATATCGCTCCCATTGCCGCAGTCCGATATGCGGGCACCTCAGCTCTACACGGGGCTGGCCGATGCCTCGTCCGGAAGCTTGCTCGACATCCCCCTTGCATGGCGCAACGGCTTCCGCATCACCGGCCCGCTTGATCCCGGCTTTATGTTCGGCCAGTTTTATCAAACCGTTCATCAACGGCGCTTGCTCCAGGGCAACACCAGCCGCAATCCCGCCTTTAAGTTCCAGTATTTCACCGAAGCGCCTGTGCTGAACTCCTTACTGGCGCTGGAAACAGGACATACGTTGCCACCCGAACGTTGGGAGGCCGACCGTCTCCTGGCAGGCGACGTGCTGCGTTTCTTCGACGTTCAGCATATCGTGGTACGACCGGCCCACAATCGAGTGCGCAACCCATCAGTCACCCCTGAAGCCACTATCCCTTATATCGAAACCGTGTTCCCGGTCGAGCGCATAGATACCCAGCAGGGAATCACGTTCTATCGCGTCCATCTACCGCCGCTGCCGCGCGCGGTTGCAGTAGATCCGTTCACCCCATTAGCGCGCCTATATCTGGGCGAAGGTTGGGGACCCCTGCCTGATCAGCAAGCTGGCAGTGAGCGCCTGATATGGGCCCAACGCGCCCGAACACGCCTCCTGTTGCCATTTGAAGGCGGTGCCGCATACATGACGATGCGTCTGTACGTACCCGGTGAAGGGCAACGCATCGCTGTCCAACTGGGTGAATGGCGTTCGGGGTGGTCTGCTCTTGCGCCGGGGTGGAACGAACATATCGTGCCATTGCCTGAGGAGTACGTCCGAACTGGCCTCAACGAGATATGGCTCTATTTCGAAAAGATGTACTCTGTGGATCGCCTCGCAGCCCTCACACAGCCGGGATCGTCGGCGTTGTATCGCTTGTGGTATACGGAGCACGGCCGGGTGCCGGTCGTAGTGCAAAGCGCCGGGGAGGAAGTAGGTGACTTTGCGCACATTTATGTCGGCGGTCGCGATGTCGCTTTGAACACGCGCGGTTATAATCTGGCTGTGTTGGAACGGACCGGTGAGGTACGGGTCGCCGCTTTCGACACCCATTTGGATCCGGCCGCTGCCCATCAGCTGGCGCAGTTTCTAGCTCAGGTGCCACAGGGCACACTCGTAGCGGTCGCCGCAGCGGACGAAGCGTCGCTGCACCTGGACGAGATAGGGGTGGCCGCGTTGCGCACCCTGGGCGCGACCGGGGATCTGCGGGGTCGCTTCCGCTGGAGCCACGCCATCATCGGGGTGAAGGGAGGTGCACCCGGAAGCGCGCTGGAAGCGCTGGATGGTTTACGCCCCGTGGCATTGGCCCTGGGCGCGGCAGTCTCTTCTCCTGCAGTGGCAGCCGGAATTGCCTGGCTGCGTTTGGACAAAGAGTGAGGATGGGTCGATTCACGAATTAAGGGGACGGAGGATTGTTCTCTATGCCCGAGGACACCCAGTTGCAAAAACTGTCCCTGCTGCACTTTGCACTGGGGGCGCTGATGTTCGCCACCTTTCCGCTGGTCTTTCTGCTTTCCCTGTACATCTCGCCCCATGGCGTATGGGGCGGTACACTCACCCTCTTGGGCTTCTTCGCCCTGCTCGTCCTGGCCGTCGCGCTGATGGCCTCCAGTCGGGCTATCGACATGCGCAAGTGGCGCATTTTCTCACTGATTTGCGGCATATTGGCACTCCCGCTCCTGCCGGCAGGCACCGCCATTGGCATCTACACGCTCCTCGTGCTCATGCGCCAAGAAGCGATTGCTTCCTATGCCCAGGGAAAGCGCTACTGGCACGTATAAAGTGCCCTGGCGACTGAGGTTGCACCTAGCAAGTTGCCGCCGGGCATTCCCCAGCGGATGGTCGAACGCAAACCTACAGGGGATGACTTGAATCACTAAGGGAATGCTAAGCCTGGTGGAAGAAGGCCGGGATGAGGGAGAAACACCACTCTCACACGGTCGCAGCTCGGATAACGGCCATGCCGCCGGGATGCCGCTTCCGTTCACCACGAAATACAACTGTGGACGACTACCATGTCGCCAAGCTGCGACGGATGGCATCGTAGAAATCGATCGCGCGGCCGGCACCGAGCGCCACACACGCGATGGGATTATCAGCCACGTAACATGGCACGTTGGTATGTTGGGCCAGTAGACGATCGATGTTGCGCAATAAAGCCCCTCCGCCCGTCAGCATGATGCCCCGGTCGATGATGTCCGAGGCCAGCTCCGGAGGGGTCTGTTCCAAGACATTCTTGACTACACCGACGACCGCGCTCAGAGGTTCGGCCAATGCCTCGGTGATCTCATGCGAGGTGACGCGGATGGTGCGTGGCAGGCCGGCCACTTGGTCGCGCCCACGCACTTCCATCTCGAGGTTTTCTTCCAGTGGCAGCGCACTTCCGATGGCGATTTTGATCTCCTCGGCCGTCTGCTCACCGATGATCAGGTTGTATTTACGGCGCAGATAGGCGCTGATCGCTTCGTCAAACTTCAAACCGCCCACGCGCACCGAGCTGGACACGACAATGCCGTACATCGAGACGACCGCTGCCTCGCTGGTGCCACCCCCGATGTCGACCACCATGCTGCCGGTGGGTGTGTCGATGGGCAGGCCGGCGCCGATGGCTGCTGCAAGCGGCTCAGGGATCACGAAGGCTTCGCGACCAGCGGCCTGACGTGCCGCATCCCGCACAGCACGTTCCTCGACACTGGTCACCCCGACCGGCACACTAACCATCACGATGGGCCGGAACAGTCGGAAACGCCCGGCGATGCGGTCGATGAAATAGCGTAGCAACGCCTCGGTCACGACGTAATCCGCGATCACACCGTCGCGCAACGGATGCAACACCTCGATCGCCTCGGGCACGCGGCCCAACATGGTGCGCGCTTCTTCGCCCACGGCCACGATCTTGTTATCACTGATCGAAACCGCCACAATAGACGGTTCTTGAATGACGATGCCGCGTCCCTTGACGTAGACAAGGATATTCGAAGTTCCGAGATCAATGCCAATTTTCTTCTCGAACATATTAGGAGACTCGTCATTCGGGCGCCGGTGGGCCAGGTTTCTGTCGCCGTGCGCGTTCTCGCGCGACTTTGATGCGCACCATCGAGCGGCGCAAAGCGGCTTGCGCTCGGGCCAGCTCTTCGGCGCTCCGAGAACGGTCGCGCAGACGTTCCTCGGCACGTCGCCGCGCGGCCTCGGCGCGTTCCAGGTCGATCTCCTCGGCCCGTTCCGCGCTATCGGCCATCACCGTCACCTGGTAAGGCAACACTTCCATAAAGCCGCCACCGATGGCAAAGTACAACGTCTCATCTCCTCGTCTGGCGTGCAATTCACCGTAGGTCAAAGTGGTCATCAGCGGAGCGTGGCGAGGCAAGATACCCAGTTCGCCAGCAGCACCCGGTGCTACCACCATATCCACCTCGCCGGAGAAGATGACCCCCTCCATGGTCACAATATCTAATCGCAATGGCATACCAGTCTGCACACCTTTCGTCTTGACATGAGCGCCAGAGCATTACAGATTGATTTCGCGTCCCTCTTTAATCACCTCGTCAATACCGCCCTTCATGTAGAACGCCTGCTCGGGGATATCGTCCAGTTCGCCATCTAGGATCATTCTGAAACCGCGCACCGTCTCACGTACCGGCACATAGCGTCCCTCGCGGCCAGTAAACTGGCTTGCGACGAACATCGGCTGAGAGAAGAAGCGTTGGATCTTGCGCGCGCGTGAGACGATAAGTTTGTCCTCCTCGCTCAGTTCGTCGATGCCCAGGATGGCGATGATGTCTTGCAAGTCGCGATAGCGTTGCAGAACCTGCTGGACACCGCGCGCCACGCGGTAATGTTCTTCTCCCACGATGCGCGGGTCTAAAATGCGGCTGGTAGAGGCCAACGGATCCACGGCCGGATAGAGTCCCTGTTCGGCAATAGAGCGCTCCAGCGAGATGGTGGCGTCGAGATGGGCAAAAGTGGTCACTGGAGCAGGGTCTGTATAGTCATCCGCGGGAACGTAGATCGCCTGCATGGAGGTGATCGAGCCACGCCGGGTTGAGGTAATGCGTTCCTGCAAGGCACCCATCTCGGTGCTCAACGTCGGCTGATATCCCACTGCGCTGGGCATGCGGCCCAACAACGCCGATACTTCTGAGCCGCTCATCACAAAGCGGAAAATGTTGTCGATGAATAGCAGGACATCGCGTCCTTGATCGCGGAAATATTCCGCCATGGTCAAGCCGGTGAGTCCCACGCGCAGGCGCACTCCTGGCGGCTCGTTCATCTGACCGAAGACCATCACCGTCTTATCAATGACCCCCGATTCGCGCATCTCGTTCCACAGCTGGGTGCCTTCGCGCGTGCGCTCCCCCACGCCGGCGAACACCGAGTAGCCACCGTGTTCGGCGGCCAGCGTGTAGATGAGCTCCATAATGATCACCGTCTTGCCCACACCGGCGCCGCCAAAAACGCCCGTTTTACCGCCTTTGGTAAAGGGTGCGATCAGATCAATTACCTTGAGCCCTGTCTCAAACACCTCCACGTGGGTGACTTGTTCCTCAAAGGGAGGCGCAGGACGGTGAATCGGACGATATTCCTTCGCCTCTACCGGACCCTTGTTGTCAATGGGCCGCCCTAATACGTTGAAGACGCGTCCTAAAGTGCATTCTCCCACCGGCACGGTGATCGGTCCGCCGGTGTCCACCACTTTCATGCCACGCCGGAGCCCTTCGGTGGAGTCCATCGCGACACAACGCAGCCAGTCGTTGCCCAAATCCTGCTGCACTTCAAGGACCAAGGGTTCCCGACTATCCGCCCCATCGTGATCCCGGACCACTTCCAAGGCGTTGTAGATTTCCGGCAGCTCACCGGGTGGAAACGCCACGTCCACCACGGCACCCATAATCTGGACAATCCGACCGACGCTCCCTTTTGCCATAGCTGGTCCTAACCTCCTACTTGTTTAGCCCGCGCTACCGTCCTGTTGAAGACATCTGCCAGCTCTTGCGCAACGCTTCCGCGCCGCCAGCAATGTCCAGCATTTCCTTGGTGATGGCCTCCTGACGGGCACGGTTGTAGCTGAGTGTCAGATGCTCAAGCAGGGCATTGGCATTGTCGGTAGCATTGCGCATTGCCACCATACGGGCGCTGTGCTCGCTGGCAAACGCTTCGAGGATGGCCTGATAAACTTGTAGCTCGGTGAAGCGCGGCAGCATCTGACCGAGAATCGTTGCGACATCCGGCTCGTAAATATACTCCCCCGTGATGCGCGTCACCTCTGGCGACAAGTACTTGGCCATGACGGAGTCCATCTCAATCTCAAAAGGTCGGATAGGCAACAGAGGACGCACGATTGGCCGCTGCGTGAGGGTATTGAGGAACTCGGTGTAAATCAAATATACTTCATCATACTGGCCATTTTGAAAAACATCCATGATGGCGCGGGCGATAGGTGCCACTTCCAAGGAGGTAGGACGTGGCGGGATGGTCTCGGAGAAGTCTGCCACGACATGCCATCCATGTCGCACCATAAAATCTCTGCCCCGGCGTCCCACGGTGATCAGCTTTGCTGGGTGGTCCAAGCCGGCGATGAAATGTATTGCTGTGCGCAGAATGTTTGTATTATATGCGCCACAGAGCCCCTTGTCCGAGGTGATCAGCAAAATACCCGTATGACGCACCGGCACGCGACGCGCCAATAATGGATGCAAAGTCTCAATGTTCACGCTTTGTGATGCCAGGTGGGTCAGGATCTGCCACGACTTAGCCGCATAGGGACGCGTCGCGAGCGCTTGTTCCTGCGCGCGCCGCATCTTGCTCGTCGCGACCATCTGCATTGCCCGGGTCACCTGAGCAATGTTCTTGACGCTTCGGATGCGCCGTCTGATTTCACGAACTCTCGTCATGTTGCCTATCTAGGTGTGATAGCGCAGCGTCCCCGCACAT
>JANXAX010000093.1 GCA_025062175.1 Anaerolineae bacterium
GTCTGGGCGTCGGGCTGGGCTATTTCCTGCGCGACCGGCTGGGCAGAAGATATCCGACCATGGGCCAGCGCACTGAGTCGCCCGGGCACAACCCGACCGTGCGCTATTGTTATCGGTGTGGTACACGCCTGCACTCCGCGGCGATGTATTGCCACTTGTGCGGCGCTCCACGGCGAGTTTAATATGCGGTTAATCCAGGAATGCTAAAATGAAGTTCTGTAGCCGGAGTTCATTGTGGGAAAAGGTGAAAATATGATGGGTGAGGAGACAACCGATTGGACCCCCTGTTCATCCCGTCCGGCCGGGCGCAATCGCCTCAAATTTCTAGTAGGCGGCGGGATCATCGCCTTGGCAGTCATCTATCTCATCTTTACTGCAACCCAGAGCACGGCTGCCTACTTTTTCACTATCAGCGAACTCTACGCGCGCGGTGAGGCCGCCTATGACCGCTATGTCCGGGTCTCCGGCAAGGTGACCGACGCACCCATCCAGTTCGAGCCTCGGGAATTGCTATTGCGCTTCCAGATCGCGGACGAAAACGGTCAAACCCTACCGGTCATCTTTCATGGCCCCAAACCCGATCAGCTGCGTCCGGACGCTGAGGCCATCTTAGAGGGCAAGTTTGATGGCCAGGTCTTCACCGCACAAACGATCCTGTTGAAATGTCCCTCCAAATATGAAGAGGAGAAGGGGGTCGTCGAAGAGAAGGTCGAGGCAGTCCGCTGATTGAGCGATTTTCCAAGGCCGGGTTTTCTGTCTGGGATAGGGCCGCCGGCGAGGTGGAAGATTAGGTTGCATGCGGTGGGTTTAGAAACGTCTTATGGTGGCTGATCTGGGTTATGTTGCGCTTCTCTTGGCGTTTGTGTTGAGCATCTTTGCGGCCCTGGCCGCATGGTGGGGTGAGCGTCGACGCACGCGCGAGCTGATCCTCAGTGCGCGTAACGGAGTGTTAGCAGTAGCCGGATTGTTGACGCTGGCCGTGTGCCTCGAGCTCGGCTTGCTGCTGAGCAGCGACTTCCGCGTCATGTATGTGGCTCAGGTGACCAACCGCGCGATGCCCGCCTTTTTCAAGCTCACGGCTCTGTGGGGGGGACAAGCGGGCTCGCTCCTCTTCTGGTCTTGGCTGATGGCGCTGTTTGCCGCGGCTGCAGTGCTCCGCGGCTGGCAGCGCACGCGCGTCTTAATCCCCAAGGTGATCGTGGTGACCCAGCTCACGCTCGCCTTTTTCCTCAGCCTGATTGTGGGCGTCTGGGCACTTTTGGCGTCGCCGCTTGAGGCGCTCGGGATGAGCACCGGAGCGGCGCTGATGGCCGAGATGGAAACGCTCACCCCGTTCTACCAGCTCGACTTCACCCCCAGCGATGGCCGTGGTCTCAATCCGCTCCTACGCCACTGGGGGATGATCGTCCATCCCCCTTTGCTCTACCTGGGGTTTGTGGGGTTCGTGATCCCATTTGCCTTTGCAGTCGCCGCGCTGAGCACGCGGCAGACCGGTGATCTATGGATTCGGGTGATTCGGCGCTGGACGCTGGTGGCGTGGTTGTTCCTCTCCATGGGGTTGCTGGTGGGCATGTGGTGGGCCTATGGCGTGCTGGGTTGGGGCGGCTACTGGGGCTGGGATCCCGTGGAAAACGCCGCACTGATGCCGTGGCTGACAGGTACCGCCTTTCTGCATTCGGTGATCATCCAGGAAAGGCGGGGGATGTTTAAGGTATGGAACATGGTGCTGATCATGATCACCTATAGCCTGGTGATCTTCGGCACGTTCCTCACGCGCAGTGGTGTGGTGTCCTCGGTGCATGCCTTTGCTCAGTCGGGCATCGGACCGCTGTTCCTCGGCTTCGTGGGGATCACGTTTGTCGCGTCCGTCCTGTTGCTGTTCGCGCGGCTCGACAGCTTGCGCAGCGAAAACCGGCTTGATTCGCTCGTGTCGCGCGAGGCGATTTTCTTGTTCAACAATCTGCTGTTTTTAGCGATCTTCTTCGTGACCCTCTGGGGCACGATCTTCCCGGTGGTCTCCGAGCTGCTCGCGGGCCAGAAGGCGATTGTGGGGCCACCTTTCTTCAACCAGGTCAACGGACCTCTCTTCGCCCTGTTGGTGTTGACGATGGGGATGGCTCCTCTGATGCCCTGGCGGCGTACAGCGCCGGGCAAGCTGGCACGCCTGTTGCAATGGCCTGTTGTGACAGGTTTGGCAACCACATTGGGACTGCTAGCTGTGCCCACCTTGCGACAATTCGCCGTCCTGCCGGGCACTGCGTTGCGCATCGTCCCGGTGACGGCATTCTACGGGCTGTTGGCCTTCACTTTGATGGTGATCGGTCAGGAATTCTGGCGCGGCATCCGCGCCCGTCGGCGGGTCACCGGAGAGCGCTATGCCACCGCCTGGCTGAACCTGATCCGGTATAACCGTCGTCGCTATGGGGGCTATCTGGTCCATGTGGGCGTGGTGATGATCGCCCTGGGGGTCATCGGCACCCACTTTTTCAAAGTGGAGACGCAGCGCAATCTGGCCCGTGGCGAATCATTCACCCTCACCTCGCCCCTCACCGGCAGCTATACGGTGACCTATGAAGGCCTGCGCGTTTCTGCGACGGCCGCGGATGTGCGCCGCACGGCCGCGGAGCTGAAGGTCACTCGGGAAGGACAGGTCCTCGCCTGGCTTTATCCTGCCCAAGACTTCTTCATCGCGCAAGAACAAGCGGTGACGACGCCCGCGATGCGCCATTCGCTCGCCGAGGATCTGTATATTATTCTGGCAGGTTGGGAGAACGGAGGGACGACTGCCACCTTCAAAGCCTACGTTGAACCCCTGGTGAACTGGCTCTGGATCGGTGGACTGGTGTTTATTCTCGGCACCGCAGTGGCCGCATGGCCGACCCAGGCGGAAGAACGGCGCACCGCCGTGGCAACCGAGGTCTCCGGCCACGCGGTGACCGCCAGGTCGTGATAAGGTTCGGAATGGCATCGATGCGTGTGCGGGTTCTGGTGTTTTTGGCGCTCCTGCTGCTGGCGACGCTGGGCGGAGGTATCGCGGACACATCGGCCCAGACACCTTCGCCGGACGACATCAATCGCGTGGCTAAGCAGTTGAGCTGCCCGACGTGCGCCGGCATCAACGTGGCCGACTGTCCAACGGAAACGTGCGCACAATGGCGCGCCAAAATCGGCGAGTTGCTGGCGGCGGGCAAGACCGACCAGGAAATCCTCGAATACTTCGCCAGCCGTTATGGCGATCATGTGCTGCAGGTGCCTCCTCCGCGCGGCTTTTTCCTGGGCGTTTGGATCGTGCCTGTCTTGGCGATCCTAGCCGCGCTGGGCACGTTCGGCTATCTGGTCCACCGTTGGACGCAGCGCTCTGCGAGGCCGGAAACCTCCGCCGCCTCCCCCGAAGAAGTAGAGGACGAATACCTCAGACGTGTGCAACGAGAGCTGGATACATGGTGGAAATGACCGAAGAGGGCGCCATCCCGCCCTCGCCTGCTCGGCCCCATCCGGCCGGTCGACGCTTGATCGGGTTGATCGTCGTGTTGGCATTGCTCGGCACGCTGCTGGGTGTGTTGGCTTGGGGATTGCAGCCCCGCACATCCGCGACGCTCCTCGGCCAGCCGGCACCCCCATTCGAGATCACGGCCATCAACGGGGAGTTTGCCGGTCAGAGGTTCGCTTTGGCGGATTTGCGCGGTCACGTTGTGGTGCTGAACATATGGGCCTCTTGGTGCATCGAGTGTGCGCGCGAGGCAAGCGTCCTGGAACAAGCGTGGCGCGCATATCGTCCGCGCGGCGTGTGGTTCATCGGAGTGGATTATCTGGACACCGATACGGCCGGCCTGGCTTACCTGAAACGGTTCGACATCACGTATCCGAACGGCCCCGACATCGGCTCGCGCATTTATCAGGCGTATCGGGCCACCGGGGTGCCCGAGACCTTCTTCATCGATCGCGATGGCATCATCCGGCATGTCCAGATCGGCCCGATTGGCCGGGCACAGCTGGACATGCTGCTTGAACGTTTGCTGACACCGGGAGTATCTCAGCCGTGATGTTCCCGTTTTTGGGCTTAGCGTTGGTGTTAATCGGGGGTGTATTGGCCTTCGTGTTGTGGCCTTTGCGCGGAGGAAGTGCCCATGTGGCCTCTGAGATGCCAGGGTCCGGGAGCGCGGCATGGGAAGCGGGCGCGGCACTCCCTTTGACCCGTGCCGCGCTGTTGGCACGGCGTGAGGCGCTCTATGCGGCCCTGCGCGATGCCGAGTTCGATCATGCGATGGGGAAGCTGGCCACCGCAGATTACCAGGCCCTACACCGCCAGCTGACCCGCGAGGCGGCCCAAGTGCTCCGCCAGCTGGATCATCTCACGCTCGATCCTGAAACGGTGTACGCTCAGGAAATCGAGCAGGCCGTCCTCCGTCTGCGCACGGCCAAAGAGGCCGCGACCCTCTCTCTGCCGGTCGAGGTCCGAGAGGCGGTCGAGGCCGAGGTCGCCCAGTTGATCAAACGTGCCACCATCCCCGATCGACCGGCCGAGCGGACCTGTCCGCACTGCGGGCAGATATGCCAGCCAGAGGATCTCTTTTGTATGTACTGCGGCGCGAGATTGGGGCGCCAAGAGCCCGGGAGTGTCAGCTGAGATGCACCTCGTGATCCCGAATCCCGGTATGAGAGGACAAATACGCACGTTTGCGAGGCTTGCCGCTATCGGGCTCTTCGTGCTCATGGGGGCGGCTGTGCCTCGCTCCTTCGCTCAAGCGGTGACGGAGACACCCCGGGGCATCCTGATAGGGCGTGTGCACAACACGACCACCCAGCAGCCGCTCGCCGGCATCTCCGTGCGGCTGCGCCATTGGCGTCTTGAGGTCGAGCACCCTTCCTCGACAACCCAAACGGATGCGCAAGGCCACTTTCGCTTCGAAGGGTTGGACACGGATGTCCATTCGCTCTACCGGGCTGAGGTGGAATACCAGGGCATCACCTTCCATTCGCCCTTTGTCAGCTTCGAGCCCGGTTCCACCCAGGCTTCGCTCGTCTTGAACGTATACGAGACGAGCAGCGTGCCGGAGATGATCCGCATCAAGCGCTTCCACTTCATCATCCTGATGCGCGAGCGCGGCATCCTCTCGATCCTGGAGCTGTACCAATTTGGCAACGAGGGCAACCACGCCTTTGTGGGCACGCCAGGCGAGCAAGGTGTGCGTGAGACGGTGCGGATGGCCCTCCCCGCAGGCGCGCGCGACCTGACCTTGCAGTCGGGCACGCCAGGTGTCGACTTCATCGTCCGAGCCGATGAGCTGGTAGCGACCACCCCCTTACTGCCGGGGGAGGAGACTTTCGATGTGGCTTTTGTCTACCTGGTGCCCTATAGCACGCCTTCGATCGTGCTCGACCGGCGTCTGTACTATGATACGATAGCGGTGAACGGATTATTAATGGACGTGGGCGCCGAGATGCGCAGCGACCTGCTCCGATTCGTGGGAGAGCGGACGGCGCAGGGGCAGAATTTTCTGCAATTCATCGGCGAAAACCTCAAGGCAGGGCAGCAATTGGGCATCACCCTGGACCATCTCGACCAAATCCGGCTGCCCGATGCCACGGCGAAGCCTCTGAACGGTGAAATGGCGGAACCGGAGACTATGGTGCCGCAGCGTGTCAGCCATGCGGCGATGTTATGGGCGATGCTGGCCCTTGGTGGCATGATGCTGGCCGTGGGCCTGCTATATCCTGCGTGGCGGGCTCGTCGGACCGGTCTTCGGGAAGAACAGATGGAAATGGAACGCAATCGCCTCTTGTTCACCCTGGCTTGCCTGGATGAAGCCTACCAGGCCGGACAGCTGAGCGAAGCCGTTTACCGACGCGTCCGGGCACACCGCAAAGCAGAGCTCGCCCGCATATGGCGCCCCCCTCACGACCTGCTATGATCGAGATCAGGGGACTGGTCAAGGCGTTT
Organism: Anaerolineae bacterium; assembly: GCA_025062175.1. Taxonomy (GTDB): domain Bacteria; phylum Chloroflexota; class Anaerolineae; order 4572-78; family NAK82; genus NAK82. Next base: position 5,942 of record JANXAX010000093.1, read on the forward strand.
GGCAGCCACGTGGTGCTCAAGGGCCTCACTCTGCACATAGGTGCTGGGGAATTCATGACCCTGGTGGGCCCCAACGGCGCCGGGAAGACCACCCTGATCCGCATTCTCGCCACCTTGAGCCGCCCAACCGCCGGGCAGGTGTTGCTCGGCGGGTGTGATCTGACGGCCGATCCCATGACAGCACGCCGCATGATCGGCTTGGTCTCGCACCGCACCCTGCTCGACGATGACCTGAGCGGAGAGCAGAACCTGCTCTTCTACGCCCAATTGTACGACGTGGCGCACCCGAAGACGCGCGTCGAAGCGCTGCTCCGCCAGATGGGGTTATGGGGACGCCACCACGACCCGGTGCGCACCTATTCGCGGGGGATGCAACAACGCCTGGCGATCGCGCGCGCTCTGTTACACAACCCGCCCGTTTTGTTGCTCGACGAGCCGGACACCGGCCTGGATCGTCATGCGGCTGAGACGCTGGGCATGTTGTTGCGTCAGGCGGATCTAGGCCAACGCACCGTGTTGATGACCACGCATAACCTGGAATATGCCGCGGCATGGGGAGAACGCGTCGCGATTCTGGTCAACGGACAAATTGTCTCCCAGATCCACCGCGCCGAAATCACATTGGCCACGTTGCGGGCGCAGTACGACCAGTATGCAGCACCTGTGTAAAATAGGGGCCATCATCGCCAAGGACTTGGCCGCCGAGCTGCGCACGCGCGAGATGCTCGGTGCCATGTTTGTCTTCGCGCTGTTGGTGATCTTCATCTTCAATTTTGCCTTCGAGCTGCGCGCCGAGAATCAGCGGGCCTTGGCGCCAGGGGTATTGTGGGTGGCGATCACCTTCTCCGGGATGTTGGGCCTCTCGCGTTCCTTTATTCGCGAGAAGGACCGTGGCTCGCTCGAAGGATTGCTGTTGGCCCCGGTCGACCGTGGGGTGATCTTCTTGGGCAAAATGCTCGGCAACGCGCTCTTCATCGTCATCATCGATTGCATCATCCTGCCCGTGTTTGTCGTGCTCTTCGACATTCCGGCCGCGGCGCTGCCCCAGCTCGCTATGATCGCCATCCTGGGCACGCTCGGCCTGAGCGGCGTGGGCACGCTGTTCTCGGCTATGGCCGTCCACACCCGCGCACGTGAAGTTTTGTTGCCCGTCCTGCTCTTCCCCTTGATCGTGCCAGTGATCCTATCTGCCGTGAAGCTCAGCGCCGCTGTGCTCGATCGTCTGCCGTTCGCAGAAGTCCAATCGTGGTTCAGCTTGTTGGTCGTTTTTGATATTGTCTTCGGCGCGCTCTCCTTTCTCTTTTTCGATTATGTGATCGAGGAATGACGTTGGGAGACAGGTAGATGCAAAACCCCGCTTATCTGATGACAGGCCTGTTGATCGTCACCGGACTGCTGATGGTGGCCGCGCTGGTGCTCGCCTTGGGCGTTGCCCCCGACCCGGTCAATCTGGCGACCCCGACGGAACGGTTTGCGCAGCGCATCTTCTACTTCCACGTGCCCAATTGGTGGGTGGGCTTCCTGGCCTATCTGGTCGCCGCGGTGGCAGGGGCGTTGTACCTCGTCTCACGCCAAGAGCGGTGGGATGCCGTGGGGGTATCCTCTATTGAGATCGGCCTTACCTTCAACACCATCGGACTGATCAGCGGTTCCCTGTGGGCCAAGCCGACGTGGAACACCTGGTGGACATGGGAGCCCCGCCTGACCACAGCCGCCATCGGTTGGCTTATGTACGTCGGGTATCTGATGTTGCGCAGTGCCATCGAAAATCCTCAACGCCGCGCGCGGTTTGCGGCCGTGTTCAGCATCTTGGCATTTTTGGACGTGCCGGTCATCTTCCTGGCGGTGCGCTGGTGGCGCACCATCCATCCGGTCGTCATCGGGGCTGAGGGCGGGCAAGGGATCGGAGGATTCGCGCTGGGGCCCACCATCCAACTGGTGTTCTTCGTCTGTCTGGGGGCCTTCACCCTGCTCTATGTGACGTTGCTTTGGATGCGCTTACGCACGGAGTTCCTCTCCCACCGCGTGGAGCGCATGCGCCAGCGGCTGCTGTTCCGCTGAGCGCCAAATTCGGTTGAGGAGGAGCGGTCGATGATCTACTTGATTGCGGCGTACGGAGTGGTCTGGCTGATCACCTTCGGGTTCGTGGCGACGGTCTTCTGGCGACAGCGCCAGCTGCAACAACAAGTGGCGTGGATGGAGCAGCTTTTGGAGACGGAGACAAAAGCGCGCCAGAGCGATTGAAACCGCCGCCCACGCGTCCGTGGCTGTCTGTTGGTGCTGCGAGTGAGGGAGGTGTGCCCTCACCCCTGGTCCCTCTCCCGGCGCTGTGAGTGAGGAGGGTGTACCCTCACTCCGACTCCTCTCCCGGCGCTGCGGGCGAGG
>JANXAX010000094.1 GCA_025062175.1 Anaerolineae bacterium
CAGCCTCTTATGGGCTCCCATTCACCCCCAATATCAGAACACGCCCCTCCATTAGCCGCTTTGCATCCGCCGGACACGTGTATTACAATGTCAAAGTGTGACAACGAGGAAGATGTAAGCATGGAACGTTCGCATCCGAGTGCCCTTTGGCCGAAGGATGGATTGTCCTTTCTGGTATTGGCGGGCATCGTGGCCGTCGTGGTCGGCCTGGACCAGCTCAGCAAAGCCTGGGTGACAGCGTGGCTGCCCGAAGGACATTGGTGGAGCCCATGGTCAGGCGAAGCGGCGGAGGTCTTTCGCATCACCCACGTGACCAACACCGGTGCCGCCTTCGGACTCTTTCCCAATCACGGCAGCTTTTTCATTCTCATTGCGGTCATCGTCGTCATCGCGATTGTGCTCTATTATCACCGGCTGCCGGCTGAGGACTGGCTGGTCCGGATCAGCCTGGGATTACAGCTTGGAGGGGCCATGGGCAACCTGATCGACCGCTTGCGCTTCGGCTATGTAATTGACTTCATTGACATCAGCTTCTGGCCTGTTTTTAACCTCGCCGATGCTTCCATTACCGCAGGGGTGTTGTTGATCATATACCAACTCTGGCGCACGGAGCGGGCAAAAGTGAGCAGCCAGCACACGCAGGTGGATAAGGAGGTCCGTCTGTGAAGGAACAAAATCCGTCCGACCCTGTCGTTCTTAACTCCTTGGAAAGGATTGTGCAACTGGCACGTCGCAGTTGGACGGATTGTGGAGCGCGCGCGGCGTTTCTGGGGCGTTGGCTGCGCGGACGACCGACATCGGGCATCTCCCGTTTGCGCCATTTGCTTATCGCGCGCCATCTGCTCCGACGTCAGCAGGTCTATCGCAATGCTGGAGGTTGCCAGTCAAGCGCAGCCCGTTACGCCCTGGCGCGCGCCGCTCAAAAACCCAATGCGGCGAATGGCATTCGCCACTAACCGTTAGCTATCCCAAAACTCCTGGTCCGATGGTGTCCTCTTCGGTGCAGGATCACCAAGTGATCCGGCTGCAGATTGATCGCTCGGGGGAACGCCTCGATCGCTATCTGGCGCGTGTGATACCCTACCTATCCCGCTCGCGCATCCAACAGCTGATCCGCGCCAGCCTGGTGACCGTAAATGGCAGACCGACTAAACCGGGCATGCTCACGGAAATGGGCATGCAGGTCACCTTGTACCTTCCACCATCTCCATCCGCGACGCCACTTGTGGCACAACCCTTCCCATTGGACATCGTCTATGAAGACGAGGCGCTGCTCGTGATCTCCAAGCCGGCTGGTTTGGTGGTGCATCCCGGAGCAGGTCATCTAGATGGCACCCTGGTGAACGCCCTGTTGGCGTATTGCCCCACTCTGGCGACCGGCGAATCCGACCGCCCTGGCATCGTCCATCGCCTGGATCGGGACACCTCTGGCCTGCTCATTATCGCCAAGACGGAAGGGGCATTGGAGCATCTGCGTGCCCAGTTCAAGCAACGCCGTGTTCAGAAGACTTACTTAGCTCTGGTTCACGGTCGCCCTCCGGCGCCTCAGGGGGTCATCGAAGCACCGGTGGGACGTGACCCGCAACATCGCCAGCGTATGACGGTGTTGCCAGGGGGTCGTATCGCGCGCACGGCTTATCAGCAGCTGGCGCTGTTGGGCGACTATACGTTGCTGCGCATTAACCCGGAGACAGGGCGCACGCACCAAATTCGCGTTCACCTCGCCTGGCTGGGCATACCGGTAGCGGGCGATCGAATATATGGACGTCGGCGCGAGCAAGTGCCGATGCCGCGTCAATTTTTACACGCGTGGCAGCTCACCTTCGAACATCCCTCAGGGGTACCCCTTTCGCTGAAGGCTCCCTTGCCCGCTGATTTGCGCGTCGTGCTGGATGCCTTAGCACGGCGTTATGACATACAGGACAAGGAAATCATGCAGCTCCTGGGAGAGTGATCACGAAGAATCGTCCTGATTGCTAAAAGTATTCATAGTCATCTCCTCGGTGCACCATTGCTTATCGGGAGAGCGCAGGACATGGCACATTCGGGGGGACAAAGGAGTTCGAGCGATGCGAGGACCCTACCTGATCGGAGTTGATCTGGGCACCACCGGCACCAAAGCGGCCATCTTTGATGCCTCAGGTAATCTGCTCGCCAGCGCCTATGAGGAATCGAGGCTCTACTATCCGCGTCCCGGCTGGGTGGAGCAGGATCCGGATGATTTCTATGCCGCTGCGATGCGCACCATACGGGAGTGTCTCGAAAAGAGCGGCATCCATCCGGGTGACGTGGCTGCCATCGCCTTTGACGGGCAGATGGCCGGGGTGGGCACCATCGACGCGGATTGGAACACCCCTACTCCTTATGACTCGTGGCTGGACACGCGTTGTAAACCCTACATTGAGCGGATGAAACCATATACCGATCTCATCATCGAACGTACCGGTGGGCCGCCGAGCTATTGTCACGGACCGAAGATCCTGTGGTGGAAGCATGAGCGTCCGGACGTGTTTGCGCGGGTGCATAAATTCGTCGTGCCGGTGTGCTATACCGCTGGACGTATGGCCGGCCTCAAGGGCGATGCCGCATACATTGACTACACCCACCTGAACTTTGCCTCGTTCTGCGACACGGTCAAGTGTATATGGGACGCTGAGCTGCTTGCCCTCTTCGACGTGCCAGTGCAAAAGCTGCCACGTATCGTCCCTCCATGGGAGATCATTGGTCGGGTGACCGATGAGGCAGCGCGCGATTGTGGTCTGCTCGCCGGCACCCCCATCGCGGCCGGATGTGGTGATCAAGCTGCCGGGTTGCTAGGCGCCGCTATGGTGGAGCCGGGCATCGCCCTGGATGTGGCGGGCACCGCTTCTGTCTTTTCGATATGCACCGACCGATATGTGCCTGATGTACAGCACAAAACGCTCTTTACAGCCCATCTGGTGCCTCCCGACCTCTGGTACGCTTTGGGATATATTAATGGGGGTGGGCTGAATCTACGCTGGTTTCGTGACCAGCTTGCCCAGGAAGAAAAGGAACAGGCGCAATGCACAGGACAAAGCGTCTACGCGCGGTTAGATGAGTTAGCTTCCCGCGTGCCGGCCGGCTGCGATTCGCTCATATTTCTGCCTCATCTCGGCGGGAGTGTGTGTCCCAGCCGTCCCGACTTGCGCGGCCTGTGGCTGGGCTTCACCTGGAGCCACACCAAAGCGCATCTCTACCGCGCTATGCTCGAAGCGGTGGCATTTGAATATGCCACTTATATGGGGATCGAAAAATCGCTGCTGCCTGACCTGCAATTCAAGGAAGTGCGCGTGATCGGCGGCGGCGCGGTCAGTGCGCTCTGGAATCAAATCAAGGCGGATGTGCTGGGCATCCCATATGTGCGGTTGAACCGCCAGGAATATGCCGTGCAAGGCGCCGCAATCCTGGCCGGCTACGCCGTCGGCGTGTTCGATGACTTGAAAGCGACCGCACGCCGCTTCGTGCAAGAGACGGCGCGCATCGAACCACGTGCAGAGTACCATGCGTTTTACCAGCCCTTCGTCGCCCTGTATGCTACACTGCTGAAGAATTGGGATCCGGTGTTTCACCGGCTCGCGGAACTCCCGACGCCGCCAGGGCCTTGAATGTAGGTGGCTCTTTGCGCAGAAGGGCACACGATACCAACCTACCCATGCAGCGGTCAAGATCCCTTATTCAGAAAGGGAGTGACGAAAGCCGCACCTGGCGGGTGTTTCGCGGGGCGCTTCCTCCCGAGACGCTGTCGTCCCCGTTCGCGCAGGCGGACGGCCGCAGATCTGTGAGCTAAGAACGGCGATTGGCCGGAACAATCCACGCAAGCGGTTGGGGGCTGGTTGAGTCATCTGGGAACTGCTAACGCGCCACGACCGGCAGGAAAAGCTTCACAGTCTGGGGATTATCCGGTTTGGCACCGTCGGAAGTGTTCGATCGCTTGTACTCAATATAGCTAGCATCCTCGCCCACGGATGAGATGCCATACTTGATGCGCATCATCCCATTTTCACCCCAACGTGTTCCCCACGAATTGCGCAGGTACCAGATACCCTGGATGTCATCCCAGCCCACCAGGATCACTGCATGATTAGTGCCATAGGGACATTGGCTGCGCTCATCCGTCTGGAAGATGCCACCCATGTAGCGCACAAAGGCATTGCCGGCGCACACTCCTGCCGTGACAGGCCCATAGTTGTAGATGGCCTGCTTGAGCGCTGCTACAGAGGGCATGCCATAACCGGCTACCAAACCCCATGAAAGAATCTTTTCGTAATGCGGATGCGGTGTACGACACGCGACCCGCTGACCACGGTAGGGGAAATCGCTTTCGTACACGGCGCCGGCATTTAGCTCGCCGGGCGGGATTCTATTAAGATGATAGTCGTGCGCCCAAAAGCCCCCATTACACGACCAGCCATCGGTGTTGCAGGAGAGCAAGTACTGTTCGGAAAGGTCGCGTTCAACCCCGTCGTGTATCTTGATGGCCGATTCGAGCACGCCCGTGGTGGCGAAGGCCCAACAGCTACCGCAGGCGCCCTGGTCCTTGATCGGTGTGCATTTGCCCTGTTCGCACCAGTTAAAGTGTGATGGCAGGTCTAGCGCGGTCACATCTGCAGCGGCCACTTCGCCCACGGGTGTGGGGGAAGGCGTTGGGGTAGGAGTAGGCAGATTTGCACCCGTGAAAGGGCCGACCGCCTGGATCATCACCGAGAACGTGGCCAGCGGCGGCTCCATATTCTCCCACGGGCGACGCAGCGCTAACACCAGCTCGGTTTCGCCAGCCTCGATCGCAACAAAACGCAACACTTGCTGGAGTGGACTGCCCGGCATCTCCGAGGACGCCTCAAACTCGGGCATGTCACCCGGCCGCTGCACAATAAGAGAAAGGTCAGCGCGTATAACTTCCCAGAGGTAGCCAGTCGAAGGATTGGCGTGCAACCGGATGACCAGCAGGGTATTCTCATCAAGTGTGACCTGACGGCCGTGATCGGCAGCGGTCAGGACGATCTCGTGATACGCCACATCTTCTGCCTGGATCGGCAGGGCAGTGAGGCCATTCGCCGCTAGGAAGAGGATCAGTAGGACGGATACGAACCACAGGGATTTCCAGCGCGATCGATGATGCCAACTGCACTCCATCCCTCAAAGCCCTTCCCCATAATGTCATCAACTACATTCAGCATATCAGAGGGGAAGGTGCCTCTCAATAGGAATCGTGTCATAGGACTTGGGTACTATGCCTGTGGGAAATTGAGATGTCCTGATCCAGACTGCAGCCGTTGGAGGAGCAATGACATCCACCAGCCCTCGCCGATTGGGCTTTCAAAGGGTGGCTTCTGCGGACGCAAGATAGTGTTATCTAGTTTCCGCCCACGCCGCCCTATCCGAGCTGCGCTACAGCAAGGTAGAGGAAACTACGGACGAACAGCATGACCACAGCAACCTACGCCCCAGCGCTCGATCGTCTGGCATTGGGAAGGAGCGCTTGCAGTTGTAAAGCGATCTAATCCGCCTTGAAGAATGAATCCCACGGGATCTCGGGCGGTCCATCGTGGCAGATGATGGAAACCATAGTGCGCAGTAAGGGGAGTTTGGCGCCGTCCAGCTCACCCCGCGCGATCATCGCCTCCACCGTCGGGCCGATCGCACGTGCTAGTTCAGCGCCTTCGATCGTGTCATCCGGCATATATTCTGCTTTGGCACGACTATAGGGGATGCCCAGTCCGAGATAACGTCCCATGCGGCTGTTACGTCCCCCCTGGCTGGTCACGTAGAGGTCGCCTGCACCGGGCAGGGTATAGACGCTGCGTTCCTGACCGCCCATCCACTTCACCATATAGCGGATCTCGGTCAGCCCCTGGGCATACAAAGCGGCGGCTAGGTTGTACATGACGGCGCCGCTATCTGCCACACCCTCCTTTTCCAGCAGCCCACCGACCAATCCCACCGCCAATGCGTAGAGGTTCTTCATCGCGACGCTGACCTCGACGCCTACCATGTCGGTGCTAGTCCAGATGTGGTAGTAGGGCGTGCGCAACAGCGCGGCAGTTCGTTCCAGCAGGGAGTCATCGTAGCCGGTGAGCACAATACAGGTATGGCGACGCGCCGCCAGCTCACCCGCGATCGAAGGTCCTCCGATAGCCATCAACTGGACCCTGTCCCGGTACGGTTCAGGCAAACCCCGGCGCAATACCTCGGGTAGAATGTGCAACCGGGTGCCATCGCCAGCGAGACCCTTGGTCAGCATGACGACCGGTACTGCCGGGTCGAGCAACGGTCCCAGCGTGCGCGCAGCCCAGTCAACGCCCAGTGAATTGACCCCCAACACCACCAGATCGGCGCCAACAAGTGCCTCACCCAGTCGATCATAGGTATACGGTTGGACACTCTGCGGCAGGTAGGTGCGCAGCCGGGGATGAAAACGCGTTTCGTGCACTTCTTCGATGATATCGGTGTCGAGATGGGTACCCACAAGGTGTACCGTGTGCCCGTTATCACTCATCGGCACCGTAAAGGCACTGCCCATCATCCCCGCACCCAAAATGACGATCTTTGCCATAGTGATTGTGCCCCCTGTGGTGAAGAATACGGTGCGCTCCATATAGCACCAGAGTATTTGCATTCTACCTCTGGGCACCCTGTTTATGCAAGGTTTTTTTAGCTCAGGGGACATCCGATTGAAAGGTGGTGAGAACGGTAGCCACAGAGTCGTGACCGGTTATCTGAGCCGCGACCGTTTAAGAGCGGATGATGTGCTACACCTCCTTGCTAGATGAATCCCGCCTCATCACTGTTTCAAAATCTTCCTCCTCCCAGAAGGGAATATGGGAAACGCTTCAGAGCAAATATAAGGGGTACTCAGTGATCTGTCCAGCACTCAGGATAACCAACGCTCTGGCACATCCAGGACTAATTGGAGCGGGATCTGGTACCGATCCAGGATGTTCTGCAGTTCTCGCATCCACTCCGGACTAGCGAACCACACCAGGACAAACGCGCCCACGACCAACACTGCCAGTAAAACCAGACAACCACATCCGACAAGCAGACAACGGTTGATGCCCGAGCTCGTCCCCTTTTGTTCCTGAGGAGCTGCTGGTGTCGCCATATGAGGAGATGGCGCAGCTGGAGACGTCGACGTGGGAGGCTGGATAGCACTGCGAGGTTCGGGCGTGATCGCGGGGTGAGGTTGATCGAGAGGGAGCACTGGTGTCTGTGCTCCAGCGGGATGAGACGGCTCACCTGCCAGCCATTCGAATTCCAACACCGTCTGACCCATCGCGATCTTATCGCCGTGGCTGAGTGGTCGGGGAGCACGCAGCAAGACGCCGTTGAGATAGGTACCGTTCGTGCTGCGCAGGTCTTCGATCACGTATTGCGCCTCGAACCAGCTGATGCGGGCATGCAACCGGGACACTTCAGGATCCGGCAACGAGATATCGGCTTTTTCATCGCGGCCCAACACTACTGGGCGCCGTCCCAGTGGAAATGCTTTGCCCATCCGCACACCCTGCCGCACCACCAACTGGGCTGCAGGCTGCCCGGCTGCGACCACGGTTTGATCGTCCACGATGATAATATCCCTCCTTATTCGCGTTGCGAGGGATGTCCAGCTATCTCAAAAGATATTAGGTGGAGGTGCACAAAGAGTCAAAAGAACTTCGTCTGACGAGGTCACGCTTGTCAACAAATGGTTTCAATCGCCCCTGCAGTTACCGGCGTGGATGGAAGATGTCCGACGCGCATGGTGCCACCTTGTGCCAAAAATCCGCCCGAGTCCTTCCAGATCCTGCTTCTCTCGACGGGGCCAGCGCATCTCCATTTTGAGTAGAGATGCAACGTGGTTGTCGGCAACAACATGGAAATCGCCGCTCGAGAACCTGCGACCAAGTGTCCACTTGCGCGGACGGGAAAGACGCATTCTCACAGGGAGACATCCGAACGCGACTTCCGTCACCAGCCTTTTATAGTCCGCCGCTTCCATTCTACCAACTTGAAATGCATCCGACACGTTGGCATTTCTAACACAATGCTAACGCGTCACTAACGTGATTCTTATACACCTGCTATATAAGAGAGGGTGCTAAGTTCAGTGAATTCCCTCTAGAGCAATCACGTCAAGACGTTCAGTTCAGTAGAATAGGAGGTAATGGCATATGGCAGAGTTGAAGCTGCGTCCTCTAGGCGACCGGGTTTGGATCGAGCCCATCGAGCAGGAAGAGACAACTGCTTCGGGGATCATCCTGCCTGAGACCGCCAAAGAAAAACCTCAGGAAGGCAGAGTGCTGGCAGTCGGCCCTGGT
>JANXAX010000095.1 GCA_025062175.1 Anaerolineae bacterium
ATATAGCACAAGCGCTTGTTCCCGGCAGCACCCTCCTTGTCATCGTTGTTGATGCCGATGACAGGGATGCCAGCCGCCAGCGCGTCCTCCACCGGCTTATCCCATGCTTGGTCGTCATTGATGACCAGCGCGATGCCATTCGGCTTGGAAGCGACTGCCTCCTGGAATTTCTTTTGCTGTAGCGCCAGGTCGCTCCCCGGCAGGTCAATCTCGGCTTTGCAGCCATACAGCTCGGCCGCGTCCATCATCCCCTGCTTGACCACGGCCCAGAAGGGGTCGTCGGCACCATGGGTCACCAAGCGGAAGTACATCCCTTCAGCCGGCTTCTGTCCTTTCGGTGCGGCCATGGCTTCAGCGGCGAGCATCGGGGAGAGCAATCCCCCTGCGGCAGCCGCCGCCGACACAGCTAGAAAATCCCTGCGGTGCATCTTGTAACTGGACATCTTTCAACCTCCTTTGGTTCCTGACTAACCACTTCCTTGCAGTTTTAAGGAAACCTACATTCCCGGAGCAATTTATGCAAGTTCGAGATCCAAACCTAGTATCCCACCACCTCCCTTCGCGAAGCTGTTCAAAAGCAGAGATTAGGAGACTATACAATTTGCTTACTAATCATATAGCCTTCACATTAATTTAGCATTAAACGGGCAGGTTGTCAATCAAAGAAAAGAGGATTGCGCCTTTAGGGTGCGCGATGTGTGCTATGGTGAGAACCGCAGGCCCGCGCGTATGAGCGGTTCGGCGTTGACTGATCTGCGCACCGTGGCGCTCAGTCCCCCGTGACGTTATCTCCACCGCGAAGGATACACCACGATACTATTATCGCTTGGTGTGGGATAATGTTCCCATATAATCAGCGTTGTCGATCTCAAAGGCTTTTGCCTATGCGCGACAATGCTGGTATGCTAGCTAGTAGCAAGACAAATTTGCAACGAGAACACAGAGCATTGCCTCGCAGGATGGCATCACCTGCTGAATGTATCCACTGTGGAGCGCGCCTGACCGGTAAAGAGCAACGATGTGCTGTTTGTGGCGCAAGTGTGTCGTTTGGGCGGAGGCAGCGTTTCTGTCCGTACTGTGGCGCCCGCGTGGCACAACGCGCACACACCTGTCTTATGTGCCATATGCCGCTCGATGACGTATCTGTGCCAGGGATGTTGCGCGGCGTTTCGTGGACGTGGGTTGTGGCAGTAGTGCTGTTGGTGATGCTGGGTGCCGTGGGCTGGGGCTGGTGGCGTGCCGTACCGCGTCCTGCTGCTCAGACGCCGGCAGAGAAAGGACAAAACGCGGTTCAATCGATGACGGCAACCCCGACACCCTATCACTTGGCCACTCCTACTCCTGTCCCTCCTTCCCCTACACCTCCCATTCCCACGCCGGCCACTCCCTCCCCGACTCCTACACCGCTCGTGCACGTGGTGAAATCCGGTGAAACGCTGCTGGCCATCGCCGCCTATTATCACGTCGCACTACAGGACCTGATGCAAGCAAACGGGTTGAACGAGGAGTCCGCGCGTCGGCTGCGCGTCGGGCAAGAGCTGATCATCCCAGGAGCTGTTGACATAGCGAAGACAGCAGCGAAGGAAGCCACCAAGGTTGCACCAACCAGGCGCATCATCCACACGGTGCAACCGGGCGATACACTGATCTCGATCGCGGTACAATATGGCGCCGATTTAGACGCAATTATCGCGGCTAATCCAGGCATCAATCCCGACCTGATCTACGTCAGCCAGCAGCTCGTAGTGCCCCTCCTACCCCCCACCCCCACACCAACGCCCACATTCACACCGACGCCCACCAGCACCCCTGGTCCACCGTTGCAAGCCCCGGTCCTTCTTTACCCCGCTGATGGCCAGATATTCGAGGGGATTGAGACTCCTGTCGTGCTGAGCTGGGCCGCGGTGGAGACACTGAGCAAGGGGCAGATGTACTTGGTTGAGGTTGAGATACCTGGCCAGCCGTCGGTCATCCAGCACGTTACCCAGGCCACCTTGTGGCGGCTGTCCGCTGAACTACGACCGCGTGGCAGTGAACACACTTGTCTATGGCGAGTGACCGTGGTGGAACAACTGCCCGGTGCCCCAAGTGATCCCATCACCTGGCCTCGCCTTAGTCTCCCGTCTCCGGTGCGCCGTTTTGAATGGCGCTAAGTGTGATGTTGCACCCTTTGTTCCAATCTTGGCTTTGAAACATGCCCTGTTCTAGGTGTCCTTTTTTGACTGTTATTGGGCTTATGCTATAATTTTCACATGTGCGTTACTTTCTGCTCCTGGCATCAGACCAGGGGCAAACCCAGAGAAAGGAGATCTTGCTGTGCGCACCTACGAATTGGGCCTCGTCCTTCAGCCCACCCTCGACGAAGCGGAAATCACACGCCTTATCGAGAAGATCGGCCAGCAGCTCAGCCCCGATGGCGGAAATGTGACGTCGGTCAACATCTGGGGCAAACGACCTCTTGCCTACCCCATCCGCAAGCAACGAGAAGGTATCTACGTCTTTTTGCAGGCTCAGATCGACCCGCGCAAGGTGGAACAACTGGAGCGCAATCTCAAACTGGACGAAAACATTTTGCGTCATCTTCTAGTCCATGTGGAGACATAGGCGCGAGAGACGTGGATTGCGAACCAAGAGCGTCGCATCGCTCTAATGTGGAAAATTGCTCAGAAGAGGATGAGATCGACACGTAAGTCTGAGGGAGGAGAGAAATGTCACGCGGATTAAACAAGGTGATGCTCATTGGCAATCTCGGTCGTGATCCTGAGATGCGTTACACACCTGGAGGGAAACCTGTCACCTCGTTCAGCCTCGCGGCAAGCCGCACTTGGATTGCCCCGGACGGCGAACGTCGCGAGGAAACCGAATGGTTCAATGTGGTCACGTGGGGACCGTTGGCGGAAATCTGTCAGCAATATCTTACAAAAGGACAACAAGTATATATCGAAGGCAGGTTGCAGACACGCGGTTGGGAAGACGACAACGGACAACGGCACTTCCGCACAGAAGTGGTGGCTAATGAGATGATCATTTTGGGCAATCGCAACACCCACGACGATCAGCCCGTGCATCGGCATAACGGATATAACGCAAAAGTCGAGGATGAGGATGCACCTTTCTGATGCGTCCTAGAGGCTACGCGATGTTCGATTGGGTGTGTCCTCCTCAAAATAAAACCCCAGAGAAATGGAGATACCTATGATTGATGAGGATGAACTAGGAGAAGGTGAAGAAGAGCCGATCGAAGGGGTAGACGAGCTCGAGGCGGAGGAAGCGATCATTGCAGAAGCCGCCGAGCAACCGGGGGCGGCACCTGGAGCGCGACCGGGTATGCCCGGCTTTCGCCCTCGTCGCTTGGTCTGCGCATTCTGCGTAGATAAGGTAAAGGTGATCGACTATAAGGACGTAAAATTGCTCGAAGCGTATCTGGATAACTACGGCAAGATCAAATCGGGGCGTAAGACTGGGACCTGTGCCAAGCACCAACGTCGGCTGGCGGTGGCCATCAAACGGGCTCGTCACCTCGCTTTGTTACCCTTTACTGCTAGTCACTTAAGCGGTGAGTGACGACGGCAGGTGTGACTGGATCGAGAATAAAAGTGCTTGCGCCAGACCGGGTGACCGATATCCTGGGTGGAGTGGGTCATCTCGTTATTGCCAGCGATCAAAGTTGTCCGGAAACGCCTGGGATATCGGTCAGTTTGTTTTCGTTTGACCCCATATCCTGCGCAGCTGTGAGATGTAGTGTATGAGAAAGCAAAAAACGCGCGCCGATAAGAGTCCGACCAAGAAACAAATTGCGCTCAGCGGACGCCAGCGGCAGCAACAAAAACGGGTCTACATCGGCTTGGCTGCCCTGGCGGGGCTGGTTTTCTTGATTGTTTTGGTCGCCTTATATGATATCCTGATCGCGCAACCTGCTCGTCCTGTAGCCATTGTGAACGACGTCACCATCCGACAAGATCAATACCAGACGCGCCTGCGGTATGAACGGTTCCTGTTGGACTCTCTGGAGCGCCAGATCGATGCGCAACTTGCTGCGCTGGATAGCACCAATCCTGAGAGTGACTTTATAACCCAATATCTGGAGCAAGTGCGCACCCAGCTGGGTCAACAACGCGTGACCCTGCCCCGCCAGGTCATCGACGATATGATCGAGGAGGAGCTGGCGCGCCAAAAAGCCAAGGAGGTGGGCATCTCCGTCAGTGAGGAAGAAATCCGTGAGGCGATGCGCGCCCGACTCGCCCAGCAACTGGGTTATTTGACCCCTACTGAGGCGACAGCGATTGCGCAGACAGCGGTGGCCGAGACGGCAACGGCTCAATGGTTCACGCCGACACCGTCTCCCACGGCGACTGCGACCCCGACCAACACAGTCCGCATCACAGCCACGCCGACGTTGACCCCGACAGAACAGCCGACACCGCAACCCACTCCCACCCGTCATATCATCACCGAGGAAGAGTTTAGTCGAGAATACACACGCTATGTTCAAGCGCTCAGCGAGCAAGCACGCGTTTCGGAAACAGACTTGCGCCAGTATATCGAGGGCCAGTTGTTGGTCGACGCACTGCGCAAATGGTTTGCCGAGCAAACACCCAAAGAGGCCGAGCAGGTCCACGTAAGCCATATCCAGGCAGCTAGCGAAGAACAGGCCAGGTTGGCACTGGAACGTTTGAATCGAGGTGAAGACTTCGCTTTAGTCGCTCAGCAAGTTTCCTCGAACACGGTTACGGCTGAAAAGGGGGGAGATTTGGGATGGTTTATGAAGGGCGAGTTGGCCTTGCGTTACAACCCGGAGATCGAGAACGTGGCTTTCTCCCTTGAGCCGGGGCGCTACTACACCCAACCCATCACTTCCACCATGGGCTGGCAGATCATCAAGGTAAACGAGCGGGGCATTCATCCGCTCAACGAAAATCAGCTCTACGCGAAACAGGCTGAAGCGTATTCCACCTGGCTTCAAGAGGCGAAAAAGAACGTACAGGATTTCTGGCAGTCCAGCATGGCGCCGCCAGATCCCAAGCTACAACAGAGCCGCTGATCTCAGCCGTTTCGATAAACTGGGGGTTAGACTGAGGCGATGGTACAGTGTTGTGGCAATGATCTGATCTGTGATCGCACAGGCGCCCGCCCAATCGCTCGTATAAGGCCGCTTGCTCACGCGCACGGCTCGGACTGAATCCTGTTTCGCCTCAAGAGACATGCACCGCTGACTCTCCTAATTTCTAGCGCGTCTGGCGCACCGCTTCGACCACATTGGGCAAGCGCGCGATGCGCGTCAGGACACGCGCCAGTTGATGAACGTCGCTGATCTGGAGCGTGAGGGTCATCTTAGCCATATTGCTTTTGGGATGGGTGACCAGACTAGCGGCGCTCATATTGATCGATTCCTCGGCGATGACGGCAGCGATGTCGCGGAAGAGACCTGGTCGGTCGTAGGCGCGCACGTGCACCACCACCGGATAGGTATCCGTTACCTCATCACCCCAATCAACCTCAATCAGGCGCTCGCCTTCGTTCATGCGCAGCACGTTCAGGCAGTCACGCCGATGAATTGTCACACCGCGTCCGCGCGTGACATACCCCACAATCGCATCACCTGGCACTGGATTGCAACAGTGGGCTAGGTGTGTCATCAGCCCACCTGCCCCGCGCACGCGCACACCGGTTGAAGGCTTCTTTGCAGGACGTGGTGCTGTGGTGGGCACTCCGAGATCTGTCTGGGCAGGCCTGGTCAGGTCCAGCACTCGTCCGACGATCTGTTGCGCGTTGATGTCGCCCGCCCCTATGGCGGCTAACAAATCCTCGGCCTTTTCTAAATTGAACTTGCGCGCGATTTGGTCAAAGGGGATGTCGCTCAACCCTAGGCGTTTGAGTTCGCGTTCCAACACCTCGCGCCCTTGAGCGATATGCTGTTCGCGGTTCTGGCGCTTGAACCATTGGCGGATTTTGCTCATCGCTCGCGAGGTTTTGACATAGCCTAGGTGCGGATTGAGCCAATCCAGGCTGGGACCACCACGCTTGGCGGTCAGGATCTCCACCATATCCCCGCTTTTCAGCTGATAATCCAGACCGACCAGCTTGCCGTTTACCCGCGCCCCACGGCAGCGATTGCCCACTTCGGTGTGGACGTGATAGGCGAAGTCGATCGGGGTCGAACCGGCCGGCAGCTCGAAGATATCCCCCTTTGGCGAGAAGACGTAGACGTGGTCCTGGAAAACATCTGTCTTCAGCGAATTGACAAACTCATGTGCATCGGTGAGGTCTTGACGCCACTCAATCAACTGGCGCAGCCACGCGATCTTGTTGTCAAAGGTGGGATCAGGCTTATGGCTTTCCTTGTAGCGCCAGTGGGCCGCGATGCCATACTCGGCCGTGTGGTGCATTTCATAGGTGCGAATCTGCACCTCCAGCGGTTTGCCGCCTGGCCCGATCACGGCGGTGTGCAAGGAACGGTACATATTGTCCTTGGGCGTGGCGATGTAGTCATCAAACTCACCCGGGATAGGACTCCACTTGCCATGGATCACCCCTAGGGCAGCATAGCAGTCCCGCACGGTGGGAACGATAATGCGGATAGCCCGTACGTCATAAATTTGATCAAAATCTACCCCCTTGCGTTGCATTTTGCGATAGATGCCGTAGACATGCTTAGGCCGCCCGGATACTTCTGCTTTAATGCCCGCCTTCTCCAGCTCTTGTTGTACCTGAGCGATCACCATCCCGATATAACGATCCCGGTCCGCTCCGCGTTCATTGAGCAAGGTGATGATCTCATGATATTTCTCGGGATCGAGGTAACGGAATGCCAGGTCTTCTAGCTCCGATTTGATCTTCCAGATGCCCAGACGATTGGCAAGCGGCGCGAAAATTTCCAGTGTTTCGCGCGCGATTTGCTTGCGTTTCTCCTCTTCCAACGAACCCAATGTGCGCATATTGTGCAAGCGGTCGGCCAGCTTAATAAGCACGACCCGCACATCGTCCACCATCGCGAGGAACATCTTGCGCAGACTCTCCGCCTGGGCGTCTTCACGCACGCTGCGGTCGCTCAAACCGCTGAGATGGTCGATGTGCCGCAGCTTAGTGACACCATCCACCAGCCGGGCGATTTCCGGGCCAAAATCTGCCTCGAGCTGGGCTTGGGTATACGGGGTGTCTTCGATCACGTCGTGCAGGAGAGCGGCGGCCAAAGTGGGCGTGTCCATACGTAAATCTGCCAGGATCATCGCTGTGGCGAGACAATGGGTGATGTACGGTTCCCCCGAGGCACGCAGCTGACCATGATGCGCTTGCCGAGCTACGTTGAAAGCACGGCGCAACAGCAGGCGATCTGCCTCTGGGCGGTCTTGACCCAGCTCTTCTACCAACGTATCGTAATAGGTGTCAGAGATCGCTTGCGTGACCATGCGCCATACTTAAGGAGCAAGTTCCACCCTGTCGCCCCGATAGGGGATCTCAATGCGAGTCCCTGGGATTCGTCCGCCCAACGCCTGCGCCAGCGCCTGGCAGCTCGGCGCTTCGCCATGCACGAGGAAGATTGTGCGTAGCGCGCTGACGCGGTGGATGCGTTGTGCCCAACTTATCAGCTCGGCTTGATCGGCGTGGGCGCTATAGCCATCCGCACGGCGCACTTCGGCGCGTACCCGGAACTGTTCTCCCAAAATGGGCACCGGATTCTGGCCATCCAGCAGCTTGCGCCCTAATGTGTTCTCAGCCTGAAATCCGACAAACAGGATCATCGTGCGTGGATCTTCAATATTGTTTTTGAGATGATGCAAGATACGCCCTGCCTCGCACATGCCCGAGGCACTAATAATGATAGCTGGGCTAGCGAGTGTATTCAGCGCCTTAGAGGCTTCCACACTGCGCACATAGCGCAGCCGGCTGAAACCGAAAGGATCACGATCATGCTCACGCAGCATCAGGTCGAGCATCTCTTCGTCGAAGCATTCGGGATGCATCCGGAATATCTCGGTGGCATTTGCCGCTAAAGGGCTGTCCACGAACACATCCATATGCGGCAGCTGGCCTTCCTCCCACAGCTGATTCAGCCGATAGACGATCTCCTGAGTACGCCCGACCGCAAAGCAGGGGATCAACAGTTTGCCGCCTCGTTGGTACGTCATCTCAGCCGCCTGACGCAGCGATTCCTTCGCTTGATCGGGTGTCTCGTGCAGGCGATCTCCATAGGTGCTCTCCATCACGAGGAAGTCCACCCGATCAGCTGTTTGCGGATCACGTAGAATGGGAAGACCTTTGCGCCCGATATCGCCACTGAACAG
>JANXAX010000096.1 GCA_025062175.1 Anaerolineae bacterium
CTGGCAGACGAGCGAGCGGTATCTTGCCGAACGCACCACCACGCTCCTGCCGCTGGGTGACTTCGGCCACGACAGCCTCTATCTGATCAACCCCTACGGCGACGCTCTGATTCGCGCTCCGCATGTCATCCTCGATCCCTTCTGGGCGAAATACGCGCCGCTGCCGCTGCGTGTCACGTTCGAGGCGGAAGGGGCAGCGCTGCAGCTGTTGGCCTACCGGCTGGATCCCGTGCTTCAAGAGGCGACCCGACACGTGCCGTGGGCACAGGTGGTGCGTCTTACCCTCTACTGGCAGGCCTCCTACACCCTCACTCGGTCTTACACCGTGTTTGTGCACGCCCTCGACTCAAATGGCGCACTGGTCGGACAGGCGGATGCACCTCCGGTGGCCGGTCGGTATCCGACGACGTTGTGGCGTCCGGGCGAGATCGTGCAGGATAGTCGCCTGGCGCCGCACGCCGCGGCGCTGCGCATCGGGCTGTACGACGCCACCACCGGCCAGCGCCTGTCTGCCTTCGGGCCGGATGGCCAACGGTTGGAGCAAGACGCGGTGTTCATCCAAGTCGGGGAGTGATCTTTCGGGGTGGATCCAACCCGCTCCGCGTGTGGTAAAGCGGCCCATATTCTCACCGCCGAGCATGCTGAGAGCATAGAGAGCACGCCGTAAAAAAACCCCGCGGTGAAAGCTTTTCCGCTCCTAGACGGTTGCGACGTGAGTATGAGTAATCGTCGTCATCAGGAATTGTTGCTTGAGTTGACCCCAATTTGAAAACATCCGCACGGATTGCCCCCAGGCAGCTCACCAGTGGCCTGTGGCAGACTTTCGGAATGTCTCTACCTGTCCTTCAGCGCGGGTGCACGATGACGCAACACCACAACCAACAGCCCCACCCAGACGAGCCACACCGCTGCACTGATCCAGCTGCCGAGGCGCAACGTGGCTGGCTGGTAGCGCAACTCCACTACGTGCGTCCCCGGCATAAGGGGCACCGCGCGGAAGGCCAGGTTGGCACGCAGCACCGGGGTCGGCTGCCCATCCACCGTGGCCTCCCAGCCCGGATAGAAGGTGTCAAACACCACCAAGTAGCCGGGCGCATCGCTGGTGACGACGATCGAGACTTCTTCCGGTTCGTAGCGCGTTAGAGTGGCCGTGCTCCTGCCCGACGCGTTCAGCGCCTTACCCGCGCTCAGCAACACCAGCCGCGCCGGGTCGAACGTCGGGTCGCGCATGCGGGCGAGCACTTCCTCATCGTCCGGGAGCACTTCGGCACGATGCACCACCAGCGCGCGTGGCAGGACGTCCAGGTTCTCGTAGATCTTTACATCGCCGGAATGTACCAGGCGGTAGCGCCCCTCAGTGGAAAGCGTCAACTGTTGTCCAGTGCGCGTGCGCGTGTCCACCAGGCTCACCCCGCGCAGCACCAACTCTCCTTGTGGCAAGACCGCCTCGACCACCAGATCCTCCAGATAATACACGTCCTGCAAGGGGATCAATGCGATGTAATCGCTGCCGGCCGCGTCGTCGCGCCAGGTGTGCCCGATGCGCGCCTGGCGGTGCGCCACGTCGGCGCGGTAGCGCCCTTCGCTGGTGTCACGCCCCGCCAGCAATTCCAACGTCTGCTGCCAGCCGGTCGCATCGCGCACGTGCAGGCGTGCCACGAGGGCGCCGTCGGGGAGTGCTCCCGCCCCTTCCAGGTGGGAGACGACCCCCAGCGCAGTGGCCGGAAAGCGCGGCAATGTGGTCGGTCGCACCATGACGATGCCACGCGGGCTGAGCCGCGCGCTGAATTGCAGGTCGTAATAGATGCCGTCAATCCAGGCATCATAAACCTTGTCAGTGATCACATATTTGACACCCAACATGGATAACAGCCGACCGGGCGGCACGTCGCGCAATTGCTCGCGCAGGCGCCCGTCCACGGCCAGCCGCTCCTCGGGCAAGAACAGCCGCTGTAGCGTCACAAAGTCGCGCAGCGGCAACAAGCCTCCGTCATAACCGTCCACACTATATAGCCCGTACACGAGGGGCAGGTTATAGAACAGCACCTCTTTTTGCTTCGCTGCGACGATGTAATCATATACCGCCCGTTCCGGCAGCTGGCCGCCCAGCATAGCGCGCATTTCGGCCAGGTCGCCTGGGTCGTAGATGATGCCAGACAGGCTGAGGAAGCGATGGATGCCGGGATCGGTCTTCAGATGTGCAATGGAGGGGCGCCACAAGGTGTAGGCTTCCGGCGCCGTGGGATGGTTATGGCGCAAGGACTGGCCGGCCAGCCACAGCTCGGCGACCAGGAGGGCTGTTAGCAGCGTCGGCAGCCAAGCGAGAACCAACCGTTTCTTCCCCGTGGTGGTGTGTTCACGGGCGCGCAGCCACTCCAGAGCGAGACCGATCAGCACGGCCATCCCCCATGCATACCAGACCATCCAACGCGCCGGCGCGCGAAAGGCAGCAAATCCCGGCAGTAGATGATAGAGCAGGTAGTAGAACGGGTTGATCCGTCCCAGTGCCAGGAATAGGCCCACCGCGGCAAGGAGGGTGGACGTCCGCGCCGGCGCCGTCCAGCCAGTTGACACGGAACTTGCATGGCTGTCCATATCGCTGGCCTGCCCGGCACGCCCTCCAACAATCCTCGGCTGGCGACGCCACGCCTGCCAGCCGGCAAGCACCGCCAGCCCCAGCCCGACGAGGCCGACATAGGCGACGTATTCGCTATACGCCTCGCCGAAGACCTGGCTCAGCTCGACGCCGTAGGGCGGCAGCAGTGTATGGTGGAGCAGCTGGGGATTCAGACTGAACGCGGTGGCCTCTCGATAACTGAGCCCCTCGCTGCGCACCGACAGGCGTGCCAGTTCCCAGGTGGGCAACAGCTGGGCTGCGGTCAGCAGCCCTGTCAGCGCCGCGGCCAGCGCCAGGCCCATCAGGCCGTCCGGTCGGTACTGACACATCCAGGCGCGCAGGCCACGTGTGCGCTCGACATGAGTCAGCGCAAACACCGGGCGTACCAGCGCGTAGAAGCCCAGCCCCGTCAGCGCGATGAAGGTGGCTTGGGCATGGCCAGCCAACAGCATCAGCGCGAGGACGAGCGCCAAAAGCAACATTTGCCCTATATGGCGCCGCAATCGCCTTGCCAGCCCACTCCCATCTGTGCCCGCTATGATCCCTTCCAGCAGCCAGAAAGCCCAGGGCAGCCAGGCGAGACAGTTCAGCTGGTTGAGGTGTTCGCTCTGCGCGGTCAGGAAGCCTCCCAGCGCGAAGGCGACTGCGGCGGCGACGCTCGCCGTCCAGCTGAGGTGCAAACGTCCCCGCGCATAGAGGAGCGTGCCCAGCGCTGCCAGCACCACGTGCAACACGATGGACGCGGCCACCTGTTTGGGCACTGGCAACCCCAACAACGGCCAGTGCAGCGGATAGAGCACCGCTGCCTGCATGTTTGCCAACAGGGGCACCCCCATGAACAGATAGGGGTTCCACAGGGGCAACTGACCTTGCAACAGTCGCTGGGTCACGTACGCGCGATAGGGGTAGAAATATAGAACCGAGTCAATGCCCATCAGGATGAGGTTGGTGCAAATAATCTTGTGAAAGAACAGCAGCGGCAGGACGAGCACAGCCACGACGGCGCCGATGCCCTGCCACTCGAACACACGTCTCATTGGGCTTCCTCGATGCGATACACGATGAACGAGACGGAGCCGTCGCGCCGGAAGGTGCGCAACACCTCACGCAACACCAGGCCGCGCCGGTGTAGCGCCAGCCGCGCCTCGGTCGCGGAGCGCCAGCTGGGGAAGACGATGTAACGCCGTGCCCCTGGACGAGCGCTCGCCTGGGCGGCCAAATCTTCCGGCGAGCGCCACATGCGAAAATCATACGGGCTGCCCCAAAGATAGAAGCGCCAATGCGCCCCCAGCCAGCGGTGGTAGAAAGTGGTGTCTGCCGGCACCGTCTTGAAGTAGGCAACCACCTGGTCGAGGCCGTCGTAGGCGCCGTGATCGCCGCCGATGGGAAAGCGGCTAGCCGCGGCATCACGAATGACGGGCAGCGTGCTGGACAGCAACACGAGCAAGCCAGCGGCGTAGGCGGCTGACAACGCAGCGCTGCCGGCGTGACGAATCGGGGGTGTCGTCGGCACGACCGTCCCTTCAGATACCTGTGTGCAACGCCCGGCCCGCAGGACGTTCCACGGCAGTACAAGGATGCGTGCCAGCAGCAGCAGTATGCACGGCACCGCGCCCAGCATGTAGCGATCCCAGATCTGAAACCCCACCAGGGCGTGGCCCAACAGAAACAGGAGGAGGAAACCGTTCAGCAGCAGGTCGTGGCGCAGGGCGTCGCCTGCTGAGCGCGTGGCAGATCCTGCCCGTGTTTCCTGCTCTGCGACGAGGCCATCTAGACACCAAGCGCGCCACAGCCACGCGCCCGGCCCATCCGACCTGCGCCGGCGCAACCACCCCACCAACCCATCCCCCAGCAACAACCCCGTCACCCCAACGATCAGCACCATGTTCAAGGCGGGAGATGCTGTGGCATAGTATAACCATCCGACGAAGCCGCTCAACCGTTGCCACATCGCTTCCCAAGGCAGGCTGACACCGCCGTAGCTGAGCAAGCTCTGTTCCAGAAAGCCGGGCCGACGCCCCCGGGCGACATCCCAGATCAGCGCCAGACAGAGCATACCCATCAGCCCAAGGGCAAATCGTTTCCAGGCGTCCCTCGGGCTGCGCCATCCCAGCCCGATGACCAGAGGCAGAAAGAAGAGACCCTGTGGTTTGGTCATCATTGCCAGTCCCAGCGCCACGCCAGCCCAGCCGAGGCGTCTCGCGACTGCGGTGAGACATGCCGCCAACGCAAACATGACCATCAGCGTGTCGGTGAAGGCGGTGGCAGCGAAGAGGATGGCAAACGGCGAGGCGGCCCAGAAAAAGGCGGCCAGCAGCCCGGCACCGCGTCCGTAGAGGCGCAGTCCCAAGCGCGCTATCAGCAGAGTGCTGACCAGGTGCGCGGCCAGGGAAGGCAATCGTGCCGCTGCCTCCGTGGCGCCGAAGAGGACAAAACTGAGTGCCTGTAGATAGAGGAAAAGCGGTGGCTTGTCCACCGGCGAGCCGCTTACCATGACATCGCGCCCACTGGCGATGCCCAGCGCCCATGTGCTGTAAACCGCCTCATCATGGTGAAAGCGGTTGCCCGCCAGGGGCGGCAGCGGTGCCAGGACCGCCAACCCCAGGCTGAGCAGCAGCCCGGCGCGCAGTCCCCAGCGGCTGAGGCGATCAACCGGCATCGGCAGTGCAAGGCAGGCCACCATGCCTATGCATACCCAGCAGAAACTGCTTCATCGCTGAGCACGCGCCGAAAGCGCAGACAGCACCATACAAACCCCTGCGTTCTCTGCGATGGAAGCACCTCGGCTCCCCGACGGTCGCGACTCGGATGGGCGGTGTGGACCGCGGCGCGCACGTAACGTGGGCATAGACCGTTGCGAGGATCAAAATCGCCCAGGCTTCAAAGCTCCGTGTCGGCGCGCGGTGGGGGCGAATGCTAAGGCAGCTAGGATGGCCTCGCGGATTAGACGGAGATGCGCTTTGAGAATCTGTTCAATGGTCTCGCCCGCGGCCAACTTCTTTGGGATCGGCTCACTAGTAATGCGGGTGCCGGCGATGACCGGTTTGCCTATCATCACCTTGGGGTCGGAAACGATCCACTGTCGGAACATCGATACACCCTGTTCGCATGTGTATCTGCACAGCCGGTAGTCGTGCTCGTTGTAGCGCACATCTATATGCTACTGCGGCACTGGCAGTCGGACAAGCTGTATTAGGGTATCCAGAGAGATATGAAAAGAGTGTGCCCGAGATCGCGGCCGGTCGCCCCTATGCGTACAGCTCGGTTGATCTATCCGGCCCCTGAGCTGTTTCCCTTGTATCACGCGCTATGCAGGGGGACAAGTCCCTCACACGCGCGGATGATAACAATCAATAAAGGCACGGTTCACCATGATCAAGCGCGCAGTGTCACCCGAGATCTCGCGCGTCGGCACCACGGCATGCAGCTGCGCGTGGGTGACCGGAACGAACGTCCCCCCAATCACGTTGAGGAGATTGCTCAGCGGCATGTCGCCGCTGGGGTGCAGATAGCCCTGAATGACGTACCGCGGCGTGTAGAGCACCGCCAGCTCGGCGCGCGCGGGCAGCGTGAGCAATGCCTCGCCCTCCGGCGTGCTCATGCTGATGGCCACGATCTGTCCCTTCGGCACCGTGACCAGCGGCTGGGCAACGCGCTCGAGCTTGGCCTGTGGATCTAGCACCAAGATGTGCGCCTCGGCTAGATCCAAAGTCTGCTTCTGCGGATTGTTGAGCCAAGTCAGGAAGGCTTCGTTCGAGGCGAAGCGGCCGCTGATCTGATAGGATAACGTGTACACGCGAATCGGAAAGCTCATGGTCTCATCTCCATCTCATCACAGGGGTGTGCTAAGCGTAATAGACTGGCTGCTCAGTGCTGTTGAGTCACCACAAGGTCCGACCATCGCCGCCTTTCAGCGCACCCTCGATAAGGGGAGCATATTCAGGCATCACCTCGCCGCACGCCCGGATCAGACCGTAACAACCGGTCAGCATCATATCCCCGAAGGGAGCGGCAAAGAGCTTGGGATGTGGGATTGCGCGCAGCAGATTGCGCCGCGGGCCGGTCACCACCCAGAAGCGCTCCTCGGGCGGGATGACGCGCTTATGGAACAGGAGCGCCCCATGGCCTTGGGTGTCGAAGACCTCCTCATGGGTGAGCGTGCCCTCGGCCAGGCGTTCCAGAAAGATTCCTAGCTGCACGGCGTTGATTTCGCCAGTATGGTGCTCAAAAAGACCCTCGATGCCTTCATTCCCCAGTCGGAATGCCAGGCAATGGAAATTGCCCACATTCACCACAATCACAGAGCGTCGCTGCCCGATGGCCGGATCCTGCAAGGCGCCTAGCACGGCAGCGGGCGCAGTGTCCATCAGCACCACTGGCAGGTCATCGCGCGGGATGCTGGCGGCCACAGCGCGCATGCGTGTCAAAATCGGTGGCACATCCTCAGCACAAAAGGCGAAGGCAGACAGGCGATTCTCCGCCTGAACACGCTCGGCCAGATACTGAAAACGGAACAGGCGGTCGCTGACCCCTGGCGGTGCCTGACCATGGTCGAAGACGGCGACTGCCAGGGCATCTAGATCTCGGTCCAAATCGATGCCAAACGGACGAAAGGCTTGGGTGATGGCGCGATAGTGAAAATCACCAGTACGCAAATGCACCGCTTGATCGTGAATAGCTGCCGCCTCATCCTCGCTGACCAAGGTCACCCCCATGCTGGTCACTACCGCAAGGTCGTCGTCGAAAGTGCGTGCCGCCTCGGGTGTGGCATAGACGCGATAACCGGCCTCCAGGTGATCGCGCACCGCCCAGGCACACGGCCCCCCGCCCATCAGCACGCCCGTGAGCACCACGTCCTCGCCGCGGCGCGTTGCCTCGCGCACCGCCTGAGCCAGCTGCACCGTCGGCGAGGGTAGCACCATTTTGAAACAGTTCTCCACTTCACGTTCGCTGTCGAAGAGCAGAATATCCTGCGTGCCGGTGCCGATGTCGACTGCTAGAATCACCATCTTCGCCCATCCCCTGCTCTGCCCTTATTTTAGTCCTATTGTACCATGAAGCTGCGGCATTAACAGCATGGCGAGCATGTGGTGTATTAGGGGGTGAATTGTACAGGCACACCAGGTGGCCAGTGGGAAAGTGCTGTCCGGTGTCCCCACCGGCGGTGAGTGCGACCCTTTTGGTTGGCCTTCACCTGGACACTTGTTTGACATCTCTTGAGAGGGTGGTATAATTTTGCCTCAATTATGCAGGACACTGCGGCAAAATGGAAGCCTTGTCGAGCTTGGGTCTTTGCGGGTCGGCTATCTCGATTCTCAAAGCAGGCGCGCTTGTGAACACCATCGGTAAGGCAGCACCGTAAATCCTGAAGCCGCTCACCGAAGGTTTGCCGGTCTTTGGACTGGTAGGTTAGAGCGGATTCCGTTCAGTAAGCATTGAGGAGAAAGGGGGGATGCCCAGCGAGACATTGCGCGCCTTACATGACTGCTTGAATGACAGGAGATCGTTTTGTATCGAGCCCATTTCAAGGAGGAGGACGCTATGAAGAATTGGTTTGTTACGCTGCTGGTTATTATATCGGTGCTAGCGCTCCTGCCCGTAGGCGCATTGGCAGCACCGCCGGC
>JANXAX010000097.1 GCA_025062175.1 Anaerolineae bacterium
AGCCACCAGTCCTCTATACTTTAATTCACCCCCGAATTGGAACGTCCCCTCTACTCCAGGCCATTTTTTGACACATTCCTCAGGGCATGCTAGGATTTATTGCAACTAGTTGCAATAAATCCTGCCCAAGATCTAGAGAAAGTTAGAGAAAGGGAGAATCACTATGAGCGCTGCGCTGCTCACGCATCTCTGGAAGGAGATCGTTGTTCCCCACATGCACATCCCCGATGGGTTTCTGAGCCTGCCGGTGGCGTTGCTCTTCTGGGTGATCACCGTGGTGGTGGTGTTGGTCGCGGTGCGCAAGACCCAACAACAGCTGGGCGAACGCCAAATCCCCCTGATGGGTGTGATGGCGGCGTTCATCTTTGCCGCTCAGATGATCAACTTTCCGATTGCTGGCGGTACTTCGGGGCATCTATTGGGAGGCGTGCTGGCCGCAGTGATGCTGGGGCCGTGGGCCGGCATGTTGGTGATGGCGTGCGTGATCATCGTGCAGGGCTTGCTCTTCCAGGATGGTGGGCTGTGGGTCATGGGGGCGAACATCTTCAATATGGGGCTGGTGACTGCCGCGTTGGGCGGTTTGTATCACGGCCTGGCCACGCGCCAGAGCAAGGGGGTGCGCCTGGTCGTGGCTGGTATGCTGGCTTGGCTTTCGGTCGTGGCCGGCGCCTTGTTCACGGCGCTCCAGCTGGGTTTTAGCGGCACCTCACCGTTTGCCATCGTGGTGCCGGCGATGCTCGGGATCCACGCGTTGATCGGCATCGGTGAAGGTTTGATCACAGCGGCGGCGCTGGCGTTTGTGATGCAGGTGCGCCCCGATCTGGTGGCGGTCGAAGCGGTGCGCACCGGTGGTGGCCGCGGCTGGGTGGTCGCTGGCTTGGTGATCGCTTTGATCGTCGTAGTGCTATCGCCCCTCGCCTCTGCCGACCCGGATGGTCTGGAACGCGTCGCCATCGATATGGGATTCGAAGAAATTGCTGCAACGCCGCCGTATGAGCTGCTTCCTGACTACGTGATCCCCATCTTGGGCGAGACACCCCTTTCTACCATCTTGGCCGGGGTGATTGGGGCCTTGGTGGTGGCGCTGGTGGCGTTCATAGTGGGACGGCTGCTCCACCAACGGGCCGCTGCGGCCTGATGGGCGGTCGGCTGGGATGAGCAGACCACTTGTTGGGCGTCATGCTCCATAATACGCTGGATCATTATCACGCTCGCCCAAGCCCTATCCACGACCTTGACCCACGCGTCAAGGTCGTGACCACATTGCTGGCCATCTTCTCCGTCCTGGTGCTGCCGGACGGTGCGTGGGTGGCTTATGGCCTGATCTGGTGTGCGATGCTGGCTGTAGCGCTCATCGCGCAGCTGGAGATCGGTTGGGTGTTGCGCCGCTCGCTGGTGGCGCTTCCCTTTGCGCTGGTGGCGGTCACGTTGGTCTTCACCTTGCCGGGGCGGACGCTTTTCACCCTACAACTAGGGAGCTGGGAGCTCAGTGCGAGTGAGGCCGGCCTGGTGCGCTTCCTCAGCATCTTGACGCGCAGCTGGCTTTCAGTCCAGCTGGCCATCCTGCTGATTGCCACCACACGCATCCCGGATCTGCTCCATGCGCTGCGCCACTTGCGCGTGCCCGGCCTACTGGTGACCATCCTCGCGTTTATGATCCGCTATTTGGCGGTGTTGGTAGACGAGGTCGCGCGGCTGCTGCGCGCCCGCCAGGCACGCAGCGCCGCTGCGCCCCGGGGTAGGGCTGGTGGCAGCTTGTTCTGGCGTGCGCGCGTGGCCGGCAATATGGCTGGGCAGCTCTTCTTGCGCAGCCTGGAACGCAGCGACCGCATCTACAACGCCATGCTGGCGCGCGGCTTCCGCGGCCAGTATGTCACCATTCATCCGCATCGCATGCGTCGGCGAGACTGGACGGCACTAGGGCTGGCAATCGTGGCCTTGATGGGGATACAAT
Organism: Anaerolineae bacterium; assembly: GCA_025062175.1. Taxonomy (GTDB): domain Bacteria; phylum Chloroflexota; class Anaerolineae; order 4572-78; family NAK82; genus NAK82. The sequence goes on from JANXAX010000097.1 coordinate 1,955, forward strand.
GGCTGGGCCGCACGCTGAATTAGGCGGATAATTTCCTATGCCGATTGTTCATGATCCGGTCGCGCGTTGTGAAGATGGTTGGGGCTCTCCCGTGCCGGATATGCCGGCGTTGGAGGTGGAAGGATTGCATTTCGCCTACCCGGATGGCCATGTAGCGCTGCGTGGTGTCTCGCTGCGGATACACTGTGGCGAAAAGGTGGCACTGGTCGGGCCCAACGGCGCGGGCAAGAGCACTTTGCTTCTCCATCTGAACGGCTTGCTCAACGGGGGCCAGGGGAGCGTGCGGGTGATGGGTATGCCGGTGACGACGCCCAACCTGCCGCTCATTCGCGCACGAGTGGGGCTGGTGTTTCAGAACCCGGATGATCAGCTGTTCTCGCCTACCGTGTATGAGGATGTCGCCTTCGGCCCGCTGCACATGGGGCTGCCCGAAGAGGAAGTGCGTCGGCGCGTCGCGCAGGCGCTGGAACAGGTGGGGATGGCGCACTACGCCGACCGATTCTCGTATCACCTCAGCGTAGGGGAGAAGAAACGCATCGCCATCGCCACGGTGCTTTCGATGCAGCCGGACATCCTCGTCCTGGACGAGCCCAGCGCCGGGCTTGATCCCCGTGCGCGCCGCGGGCTGATCAACCTATTACGTGCTCTCCCGATCACGATGTTGGCCTCTACCCATGACATGCTCATGGTGCGCGAGCTGTTCCCGCGCATGATCATCATGGATGAAGGGCGTGTCGTGGCCGACGGCCCGACGGCTGAGTTGCTGGAGCAAACCGAGCTATTGGAAGCGCACGGGCTGGAGCGGCTGTGACTGATGGTCCGCGTGAAATGGGTTGAGCAACCGATCAACAATTGGGCACTACTCTCCAAGATGAAATGCACCCAAGGCGCGGAGCACGCGAGCTCCTTTTATGCATACCCCTGGGCCGTCTCTGTCGGTGCTTCCCCGGCCGGAGCGGTTAGGCGGCGATACACCGCGACCGTGCGCGCAGCGATGCTCGCCTGGGTGAAGTGTTCCAACACGCGCTGCCGTCCGCGCAATGCCAGCTCCTCGCGCAGTGCGGCGTCGTCGAGCAGCTTTTGCAGCTGAGCACGCAGGTCGAACGGGTCGCCTTCTTTAAAAGTCAGGCCAGCATCCCCGATGACTTCGGGGATGGCGCCGCTACGTGCCCCTACGACGACCACCTGGCACGCCATCGCCTCGATCAGCACGCGCCCGAATTGTTCTTTCCAATTTGCCTGGGTGCGTGAAGGAAGCACCAATACATCCAACCCGCTGTAGTAATAGGGCAGTTGGGTAGAAGGGATGGGACGGTCGAAGGTGACACGCGGGGCGATGCCCAGCCACTGGGCCATCTTCACCAGGCGTTCTTCATCCGGGCCGCTGCCTAGGATACGTAACTCCCATGGGCCGCGCAGCTGGTAGATTGCTTCCAGCAACACGTCGACTCCCTTCTCCCGCACCAGGCGACCGATGTAGCCGATGACCACCTCACCGCGCGACGGCCGCCGGGCACTGCGCCGCAACAGCACACTGGGTTTGCTCTGGCGCACCGGACGGCTGAGCGGGGTAAAGATGTCCGGGTCAACTCCAAACTGAGGAATGATTTCGATGGGGCCGCGATACCCCTTTGCGCGCCATACGCTCAGGCTTTCGCTGTTACCCACCAACAGGGTATCGGTATGCTGCAACACATACCACTCCATCAGGCTGAAGGGAGGTGGATACAGTCGCTTGAGGTTTTGCCAGCTGAAGACCACAATGCGTGCCCCGATGTGACGCGCCTGGCGCACGGCGAGGAAGGTGGCCAGGTTATAGGGCTCTTCTTCGATGTGCACGATATCTGGCTGCAGAGTGCGTATCAGGCGGCCTAGTCCAGGATAATAGTGCAGATGGAAGTGGCCATTGAGCACAATCGGCTCGATGCGCAGCTCGTAGCCATCCAGATGGGCACGTTCCAGGCGCAACGTGCCGCGTTCATCGCGCCATTCGGGTGGCACCACCGCCGTCAGTTGCACGTCGGGATGGCGGGCAATTTCTTCCAGCTTCTTTTGGTAGGCACCGACGACGCACGCTTTTGAAAGCAGCAGGACTTTCACTAGAACTCCAAGTCGGAAAGGGCGCGGGCAAAGCTGGCGAAGGTGGGCTGTTCGCTGAAGTAGACGAGGTGGGTCAGGCAACGGCAGTCAGACGCGCCGAAGCTGGGCACCGGCACCTTGCTACCGGGGATGGCGCGCAGCGCCGAGGCCCAGATACACTCCTTGCGCTTGTTATCCACTGCATACCAGATCTCTACCAGCTCGGCGTGGGCCAGCAGGTAGTCGATGTGCCATTGCAGCAACTTGTCCGTGCGCATGTGGTGGCTGAGCCGTGCCGCCAAGCCGCCCGAGCCCAACGCGCTGCCGGCGTAGGCATAATAACCCGCTTCGAACTCCCACGTGCCCAGCCGGCCGATGGTGATCTTGACCGGCTGCTCCAACCGCATCACCAGAATATAGCTACCTGGCTCAGCGGGTGCCAGCTCGCTCGCATCCCATTCGGGCGGTGAACTTTCTGGTTGCTCCACCTTCGCGTGACTCCGCGCTGATCTGATCCGCTCACATCCACACAAAGCGCGCGGTAAAGTGACACAGATAAGGGGTCGGGTAGACGATGCGCAGCTCGCGCACCTGATCGCGCTTCTGCCATCGCGCAGCCATAATCCGGAACGGTTTGGGTAAGAATTCGGTCACTGGCTATGATCCCCCCTTTAGATAGGCGCATCCCCCTAATGATAGGCCGCCTTGCATCACTGTGCAAGATGGTGAGGGTACATCTCGTGCTCCTGCCCTTGCATGGTATGTCGAAATATGCTATCATATTATGGAAAGTCCGCGCGGACAAAGATGGACCGGAGCGGTTTCGTAGATTAAGAAGCGCATACAATGGCCGCCTGCTTCCCTTGGGGAGCAGGCGACTTTGTTGTATGACCTCACAACACAGGGGGATGCCGATGCGTTACGTGGATTTTACGATCCGTGCCCGCGATTGGGAGGATGGACATTTCAAAGTCGAGGTCACCCAGTCGCCGCTGGACCGCATGCGGGAAGCGGAACTGGTCAGCCAGCCGCCCAACCTGGCCCGCTACCTGCGCAACCTGGAGCGCAAGAGGATTTCCACCACCGATCTGCGTACCCTGGGCACGCAGCTGGCCGATATGTTGTTGCCCCCCGCGGTGCGCGAGATGCTTTTCGCCAGCATGGCCACGCTCGACCCGGAAAGCGGGCTGCGCTTGCGGTTGGTGCTGGACGACCTGCGCGTCGCCAACCTGCCGTGGGAATATCTCTATCTGTCGCCGCTCAGGGCGGAGGACACTCCGTATGGCTTCCTGGCCTTGGATGCGCGCATCTCCATTGTGCGTCACGAGGCAATCCCCATCGCCCCCGGTTCGGTGGGCGCTCGCCTGCCGCTCAAGCTCGTGGTGGGCTTCGCCTCGCCGGCACAGTACCCTCGCCTGGACCTAACCACTGAACGCGCATATATTGCGCAAGCGTTGGACGGCGTCGCCAGTGTCCAGGTCACCTTCGTGGAACATCTGACGGCGACGCGTCTGGAAGCGAGCTGCCAGGGAGCGCACATGTTCCACTTCGCTGGCCACGCCGGCTTCATGTGGCAGGACAGCGGACGTACGACTGGATACGGTGCCATCTTCCTCGAGGATGAACAAGGCGAGCTCAGTCCGATGCCGGTCGAACAGCTGGCCCAGACATTGCGCCGCTGTGGCGTGCGCGTCGTCTTCCTGGGAGGATGCGAGACGGGCCGGCGTGACGGGGTCAACGCGTGGAGCGGTGTGGCACCGGCGCTGATGCGCGTCGGCATCCCTGCTGCTGTCGCCATGCAATACGCCATTTATGATGAAGCAGCCGTCGCCTTTGCCCGCCGTTTCTATGCCGCGCTGTCCGTCGGATTGTCATTGGACGAGGCGGTGACAGCTGGCCGGCTCGCCATCCTGGGGCGTGGCAATGAGGCAGACGTCGAATGGGGAGTGCCGGTGCTCTACATGCGTTCCGGCGATGGGGTGATCTTCCCCGAGATGGCCGCCGACCCGTCCCTGGAGGCATTCCGCCACGCCCAGCGCATCCGGATCTCCCAACAGGTGCGGGAACTGCGCGACCGCCTGACCGGCGTCGAAATCGGCCAAGCGCCGCACACCGCGATGGAAGTGGCCCAGGAAATCGGCAGCGTCGCGCCCGGTGGTGAAGCGCTCGGCGCGCGCATCGAGAGCCTCGCCGCCGGAGTCATCCACGCCATCCAAAAGGTGGAGCACATCGGGCCAGGCGGCAGGCTCACCGGCATCCGCCTGTGCCGGACAGAAGGCCAAGCCGCACAACCCAAAGCCAATGTGCCGAGGAGGGAGACATGACAGAGCCGGGAATGCGCTTGCGCCAACTACAACACATCCCCCTCTTCGCTTTACGCCAAGCGCTGGAGCGACTGTTGACAGATGAGAAAACCGAAGCGCTCCTGCAACGGCGGTTCGGTCAGGTCTTCAGCCATCGCCTTCATCGTATGCGCCAGGCGATCGCGCGAATGAGCCGTGAACAGCTCACCGCCCTAGTGGACGCCTGCCCCGAAATCAGCGACGAAGAGATCGCGCAGCTGTTCGAACAGTACCGCTATGGCAGTAATCCTATGCTTCAGGTCTATCTCTTCGACAAGGCCCTTCTGCGCCGCGATGCATTACAAGGTCTGCACGACCGCCTGGAGGAAGAGCTGACATCTTTCAATCAGCCACGTTATGACGGTCTGCCGGCGCTGCGCCAGCTGGCCGTCTCAGCGCTGGTCTCCCTGCCGGAGCGACCGGGTGTTGTGGAAGGAGTCTATCGCTTTCAAACCCGTCTTGACTACATCGATGTGAACGAACGCGCTGCCTGTACCTATCAGACGCTCTATGGCCTGTTCTGGTTGAGCCCGGGGGAGGGTTATCTCACCGTTCAGGTGCGCAACGCCGAGGTGCTGAAAGCGCTCAGAAGTGCACTGGAACGGGCGATGGGCGTCTCACTGACCCCGCTGGTGATCTCCAAACAACTTAAGAATGCTCTGCCGTTCCTGCTACGCGAGTCCTTCCGCTTCGGTAGATTGCATGATCCCGACCCTGGACCGGGGCGTTTCCGTTGGCTGACTGTCGCCGACGACAACGCCTATGCCCGAGGATATCAGCAACTGGAAGAAAGCTATCCGGAGGTGCACAGTGTGCGCTATCGCGAGACGTTGGGCGAGAACCGTGAGACGACGCTCACGATTCGCTGTGACCGCGGCGCCTTGAGCTTGAGCGGCACCCTCAGCGCGGCGCAGCTGCGCGCCTGGACGCTCGACCGCTTGGGGCAGCTGATCAGCCTGCTGAACGAATTTCGCCCCAACGCCCCTGCCTACGCGACAGGGACGTCCGACATCGAGCAACTGGCCGTATTGAGCCCTTTCAGCATCATCCAGCGCCGCTACGTCCGCCGCATCATCTCCGCTCTGTTGACGGTGAAACAGTCTCCGCTTTTGGGCTATCATCCGCTCGGCGTGAATCCCCTGCAGCTGGCCCACGACATGGGCACCTGGCTACGCCTGCAAATCCCGGTGGAACACCTGGCGATGTCCGAGGCGAGCGCGGGCTACCTGGCCTGTCCGACATGCGGCGGCACCACTACCTTTGCCCTGCAGCGACGCAACGGCGACTGGATGTTGGAATGTCGCGAACACCGTCATCAGCGCTGGGCTACGCCTTTGCCTCTTGTCGGGGAAACCGCGACGCAAGAGGCCTTCACCCTTGACGAAGAAGAGCTCGCCGCCACGATGGAATTGCTTCCTTCGGAAGCCTTGCTGCAGATCATCGCCGAGGTGATCAACCGCCACCTGCCTGGCTTTACTTTCGACTTGAGGCGTGAGAGCTTCATCATCCGCGGCCCGCACCTGCGCTATTATCCGGATAAGTCCCATGTATACGACAGTGCGCAGGCTAGTGCCCGAACGATCATCTATGTGAACCAACACGTTGCCCATCTCGAAGGCGGCGAAGTGGTGGGCATCAAGCCGGAAGGTGGCACGTTTGAAGTGCACACCGACAGCGTCCCACGACATAATCGGGCTGAGCTGCCGCAAGACTGAGGCCCTGATTGGTCTATCAGGCTCTGACGGGCTCGCTGGCTGCTGCCGGGTCGGGTGGCTTTTTGCCGACTTGCACCTTGCCAGTGTCCCGGGACGGAC
>JANXAX010000098.1 GCA_025062175.1 Anaerolineae bacterium
GCGCAAGCAGACGCGCGACTACGATGCCCATCTGTATCAGGAACGTCATTTGGTCGAATGTTTCATCAACACAAGCATTATCGGCGTATCCTCTCACGGTTTGACAAGTTGGCCCGTCGCTATCTTGGTTTCCTAAACTTTGCTGCTGTGCTTATCTGGTTGCGATGAAAAATGTCAACACAGCCTAGGTTGAGCAGTAAAAAAGTGATGACAACTGAGCAGCTCACAGTTTGACTTGATGGGAGAATCTATGGAGCAGCGCATGTCTGAGATCAACATCTCTCGAGCGATCCGATCCTGGTTCTGGGTGGGTATGGTTATCATCTTTGGACTCGCGGTGTTACGCCATCACCTGCTGGCCGATTCATTTTGGCTAATGTATGATGAAGGTATCCACTTGATGTGGGTTCGCCTTATCCAGGCCGGTTATGAGCCGTATTCGGAAGTATATATCACTTACCCGCCACTATACCATACCTTTCTGGTGTGGGCATGGAAGGTATGGCCTAGTCTTGAGGGACTTCGCTGGTTTACTCTCCTATACTCTTTTCCCTCTGTGGTGTTCGCGGCGTTGATCTCTCAGCGCATTGCAGGTACTCCGGCCGCGCTTGCGACCGCCACTCTATTTTGTCTGGCTCCGCAGTTCTTCGAAAACTCGCGCTCTATCATGGGAGAGCTTCCCTCTGTAGCCTGGTCTCTAATGGCCATCTGGCTTGTGCTTGTGTATCGAGAGAACGGCAGCCGCTGGTTGCTCGGTTTGTCGGCTCTGGCTCTCGCTTGTAGCCTGCTGACAAAAATGTTGTCTCCCCACATAATTGTGCTGACCATCGGTCTCATCTTGAGCCGCTTTTTTGAATTTTCGCCCTTGCCCCGATTTCGAAATCCCTACTCACTGCGCTGGAGTGTGCTCATAAGGGATCTAGCTTTCTGGGCAATTGTGTTTCTGGTGTTCATTGTGGCCGTCATAGGAACGGTAGACTGGCGAGCTCTGATAGCGCAGGCTGTGGAACAGCGGATATCAGCGCGTCTGATCTCTGTTATTGATGAGGAGTACTGGTTTGATCGATTCGACCTACCTGGGCGATTTATCAACGCTAATCTGTGGTTATGGCCATTGACCCAGCTAGGCCTAATGCTCAGCTTCACCCACAGGAAAAACTATCGCTTCACCTTAGTCGGTTGGCTTTTTCTTTCAATGTTGATGCTCACTTTCCATGACCCTGTGCGCCTCAAACACACGATCATCCTTATGCCCTTAATGACCATCTGGGCAGGCATCTCGGTGGGAGAAGCCTGGGCCTTTCTCAGACGGTATCGCACCACAACTATGCCCGAAGTAGACTGGGTTACTAGTGGACTGGTTTCGGTGCTTCTGTTAGCCTATTGCCTTCGCTTACCCGATCACGTGAAACATTGGCAATTAGGACATGCTATCGCCTCGACAGGACTTGTCGACGAAGACGCTCGTCGGCCGATGGTAGAATTCATTCGAGAGATTACTACCCCGGATGATTGTCTTGTGACCGATGATATGACAGTGGCGTACCGAAGCGGGTTGCTGATCCCTCCAGAGCTAGCTGAAGTTTCCATCAACCGCCTGGCGTCTGGGCATCTGTCAGTTCAGCAGATAACAGAGATCACAGACCGTTATGATTGTCAAGTGGTTGCAGTAGTGGGGGATGATCGGATCGCTAAATATCTCCCAGAGTATATTGCCTGGTTAGACCAAAATTATCTGGGACAAGTCGAGTTTAGAAAAGGGGTCTTGTTCTTTGTTAAGCATACCTCTTCAATCCAGCCAGGGCATTCAGTGTACGCCCAATTTGGGAGTGGTATAAGGTTACTGGGATATGATTTGGCTCCTACGGAAATCGAACATGGCAACCGCTTTGTGCTCGCTCTGTTTTGGAGTGCCCTAAAACGCACTCCAGATGATCTGAACATTTTTGTGCATTTGCGCGATGCCGATAATACGACCATACTCACTGCCGATCATCAGCCTTGCAAAAGTTTTGTGCCCACCAGTCGATGGCCATCTGGAGGAATCATTAAAGATACCACTTGGATCGAAGTCCCTCGAAATATACCGCCAGGTCGATACTCAATTTGGGTTGGACTATACCGTTGGGATACGATGGAGCGATTACCCTTACAAAACGATACCAGTGGTGAAAACGCATTACACCTCGGAGAGATAACAGTGTTGCCGTTGCGTAATCCGAGGTAGCGCGGTGTTGATTATACGGCCCATCCCAGGATGTTCAAGAGATAACCTCAAGCGGCTGATCTTGTTGGTGGCAGCCACGCTGCTTATCTTCGTGCCGCGGCTGGCTGACCTGGGCGGTTATCTAATCGTGGACGAAGCGGACCGCTGACGTTGGGCGGAGCAACTCTATCGTGCCCTGATCGCCGGCGACCTGGCCGCTACTATGGTCGGGGATGGTTATCCCGGCATCGTGCCTGCTTGGGTACAAACGCTGTGGCTGTTGGGGGAGAGTATACGGCGTTCTCTGACAGAAGGGGAATGGTTCAGCGAGACGAGCGTATACATGCTCTTCCACGTGTGGAGTCGTACGGAGAATCTGTCGCTGCAGCGACTACCCATTGCTCTCTTCAACGGACTCCTAGTTCTTTTGATCGCGATCTGGGTAGCTCGGCTATATGACCGGCGGGCCGGTGTACTGACACTCGTTTTGGTCGCGCTAGATCCCTTCTTGTTGGCCGATTCTCGCGTCAACCGCGCCGAGGCTATCTTCACGGGCCTGTTCACCCTGTCCATTCTTTCCTTAGTGCTGTTTGGCTGCACGCGGCAGTTGCGCTGGCTGGTCATCTCCGGATTCTTGGGCGGCCTGGCTGACCAAGATTCAGGGACTGGTGATGTTGCCGGCGGTAGGGCTGCTCCTGGCGCTCCAGGTGCACCTCTATCCACGAGAGCGCGCACACCGGACTGGGCATCATTTCGTGTCCGCTGGGCGTTATCTGGTTATATGGCTACTGACAGCCATCACAACCTGGTGCGTCGTTTGGCCGGCTATGTGGGTGCGTCCATTTGATGTGCTCCGACTCGTGTATGATTATGCCGCGCGCAAAGCAGGTGCTGAGGGAGTCAACATCTTCTTCGCTGGGCAACACTTCTTGGACACTGATCCCGGCCTGCTATTTTATCCAACGGTAGTGGTTCTACGGACGACACCTCTCACCTGGGTCGGACTGATGCTAACAGCTGTGGAAACCATCCGGCGACTAGGCTGTGTTGACATTTTCATCGCAACCAGATGAGAACAGCAGCAAAGTTTAGAAGTTATTCCAAAATCCCGAAAGCATGTTACACTATCGGCTATGAACCGACATGAACTGACCGATGCACAATGGGCCATCATTGAACCGCTGTGGCCCAAACAAAAGCCGGGGCGTGGCCGACCGCGTGCCGACGACCGGCGCACTCTGAACGGCATTGTATACGTGCTCAAGACTGGCTGTGGCTGGGCTGATGTCCCCCGCGAATACGGTTCGCCCACCACTTGCTGACGACGCTTACACCAGTGGATGGAAGACGGCACTTGGGTGCGTATCTGGCGCACCTTGCTCAGCCACCTGGACACGGCAGGCCAACTGGAATGGGCACGTGCCTTCCTAGACGGCCGTTTCGTGCCGGCTAAAAAGGGCTCGGGCGTCGGCGTGACCAAAGTGGGCAAAGGCACCCAAGTGAGGGTGGTCGCGGAGGGAAATGGGTTGCCCATTGGCCTGTACCTGGCGCCGGCCAACCCGCACGCAGGGACGCTCGCCCAGGCGACGCTGCAGACCATCTGTGTGCCTCAGCCGCGCGGGCGTCCCAAGACACGTCCTAAAGAGTTGGTGGCCGACAGGGCGTATGACCGTCGCGCGCTGCGTCAGGCTTGGCGGCGACGCGGGATGAAACCGACTATCCCGCCGTTTGAGCGGCGTAAGCGTACCTCCCCCAAGCGTGGTCGACCGATCGTGGTGGGCGAAAGTTACGCGCAGCGCTGGAAGGTGGAGCGCTGCTTTGCCTGGATGGACAACTGTCGACGACTGGTCGTGCGCTATGAGCGTCATTTGCACATCGATTGGGCCTTTTGCTTATCGGCCATTATTCTATGGACTGTCAACCGAATTTTGAAATGGGTTCTATTCAAGTCGGCATAAACGATCCAAGGGTGCCGTATGTGGTGGGCAAGGTACTTTTGGAGGGAGGATCGATCACCGTAACGCAGTGATCAACGTGCCAATTTCGGCAAAGCGCAGACCAATTTGAAAACCCACTTAAATCCCGGCAGTCGACCGGGTCGACTAGGTGGGCGCACTCTTTGCGAATGAGATGGCCAATCGAACGCGATGAGTCACACGCGCATAAAGCAGTGTCGCCAGGATGGGACGCGGTAAGCGTTGGACATGACACGACATCGTGCGTCCCAAGCCGATGCCACGTCACCGCCCAACGCCTGCCTGTCGATCGGGCATCCGACGAGGCCCAAGGGTTGCTCTGTTGCCGGATTACATAATACCCACCTCTGGGCTTTTGGCATTTGACGTAATACCGCTACTACGACGGATTCGGCGTCAGTGACCAGCACTCACTCTGGTGCCTGCGCAGAGCAAGTGATGTGTGTCCCGGTGAGGCAAGTTGCTGGGCCGTGGAATCTTGGCCCTACCCCACACTCCGCTCAATCGCCGCGGCTAGCTGACGCACAGCTACCACCAGGCGGGCGAACTCTTCTGGGGTAAGCGACTGATCGCCGTCTGAGAGTGCCTGTTCGGGATGAGGATGCACCTCCACTAGCAAGCCGTCCGCACCTGCGGCGACCGCCGCCAGCGCCACCGGTTGGACATAGCGACGCACGCCCGTGGCATGGCTGGGGTCGGCGATCACTGGTAGATGTGTCAACTGCTTGAGAACTGGAATCGCGTTCACGTCGAACGCGTTGCGCGTAAAGCGGTTGTCGAAGGTACGGATGCCACGCTCACAGAGCATGATGCGGTCGTTGCCGTGTGCTAAGATGTACTCCGCTGCCATCAACAAGTCTTCCACAGTAGCGGAAGGGCCACGCTTCAGCAACACTGGCCTTTGCGCCTCTCCCACCGCGTTCAGCAGGTCGAAGTTCTGCATATTGCGTGCCCCGATTTGCAGCACGTCGGCATAAATAGCGACGAGCGCTACCTTGTGCGGCGACATCACCTCGGTGACGATGGGAAGGCCAGTCGCCTCGCGCGCCTCGGCCAAAAGGGTTAAGGCCTTCTCGCCCAAACCCTGAAAGCTGTAGGGTGAGGTGCGCGGCTTGAAGGCGCCACCACGGAGCATATGCGCCCCGGCCTCCTTCACCGCATGCGCAGTCTCCAGTAGCTGCGCGCGGCTCTCCACACTGCACGGCCCAGCGATGATGGTCAACCGATCGCCCCCTACGGTGACACCGCGCACAGCGAAAGTAGTGGACGTAGGACGAAAAGCGCGGCTGGCCAGCTTATACCGTTCGGTGATCTCCATCGTGTCAGCAACACCAGGCATCTGGCCGATGTGGAATGGATCGAGTGGCTGGCCGTTGCCCTGCAGACCGATGACTACCTGGCCGGAGCTGCGCGTCAGGCAGGTCTGCCAGCCCTTGGACTGAACGAACGCCAGAACGTTGTTTACCTGAAATGGTGTGGCCTCGGGGTGCATCAAGATGATCATAGGTCAAGCAGGTGGTGCATGTCCTCCTCACCCGCGTCCTCCTCCCCGCGGGAGGGATGGGGTGTGGTTGCCATCGGATAACAGCCGAGTAATTTAACGAAGCTGGCGCGTCGCAAAAGGCCCAGCAGTGCCGCCTCGGCTGCTGGATCCTGCCAATGTCCCTCAAAGTCCAGGTAGAACAGGTAATCCCAGGGGCGGTTGCGCCGCGGCCGCGACTCGATCTTGGTTAAGTTGATGTTGCGCTCGGCGAACTCGCCCAGGCAGCGGTACAGGGAACCGGGTTGGTGAGGCGCGTGACGCACTCCGAAAATGAGCGAGGTTTTGCTGCGCTGCGCACGCGGCGGGTCTTCGTCTCCCAGAACGAAAAAGCGCGTGAAATTGAAGGGCGCACCCTCGATCTCTGCTTCCAGGATATCCAACCCATACACACGTGCTGCCAGCTCATTGCCGATCACCCCTAGATCGGGTTGAGGATTCTGGGCCAGCTCTTGTGCGCTGCTTGCCGTGTCGAAGGCGGGAACAGGTTGCAGCCCATAGCGGCTAATAAACTTTTCACATTGGGCAAGTGCCTGCGGGGTAGACCGCACGCGCTTCAGGTCACCCAAGGTAACACCCGGAGCGGCCATCAGCGTATAACGGATGGGCATGATCACCTCAGCACGAATGCGCAAGTCGCGCTCCAGAAGCAGCTCGTAGACGCGCGGCCAAGAGCCGACCAAAGCGTTCTCGACGGGTAGCATGCCCAGCTCTGCCTGGCCACTTTCGACAGCATCGAACACACCCTCCAGCGAACGACACGGCAGAGTGGGCGTCTGCTCACCGAAATACTGAAAAATAGCGCTCTCAGCATAGGCACCATGGGTGCCAGGAAAGGCTACAGTGGGCATTTTGCTTTGCTCCCAGTGCTAGGAATGGACGTACATTTTACCACACTGTTGCGCAAGCGCTCAACACCTTAGAAGCCTGATCATAGCTTCTTGCCAGTTTTCAGCATCACCTTTCCATCAGATGGAGCAACAATCTCAATCCTTGATCTGGGCACACCACTGACACCCACCAGTCATCCGGAATGCAACAAAACTCTAGAGACTAGATGAAATTGAGTGTCACGATGACGAACAGATCAGAGGTGCTTTTTACTTGAGTGGTGGTCTAAGCACGTCGTGCGTATGGGGATGTCTGGACAGCCCATGCCAGGGGGCGTGAGCATCTGAACTTTTGCTGGGATACCCTGGGGCTCGACTCGAAATGTTGAGACCACTCCAAACCTCAGCGGCCGGCGCATCCAAGACACTGCGCACCTGACGCATCAAATCTGCGGAGCTAAAAGGTTTCTGCAAAAGTGTGACGTGTCCAAGAGCAGGAATGTGATGCGCTATCACCTCGTGGCTGTATCCAGACATATATAATATCTTGACGCGCGGATGTAAACGTTTCAATTGCTCAGTCAGTGTGGCAACGCTGAGATCGGGCAACATAATATCGGTTAGTAACAAGTCTATCTTGCCGAGATGCTGTTTGGCCAGGCGCAACGCCTCTTTGGCGGTTTCAGAGGAGAGCACGGTATATCCATGCCTGCGCAAGATGAGCTCAGTCAAATCGCGCACGCTGGGATCATCCTCCACTAGTAAAATCGTCTCCCGCCCGTCACACGGGCGCTCTACGGTCTCGTCACGTGCCACAACCTGTTCGTCCTCCCGGAGGCGAGGTAGGTAGATCTTAAATGTGGTGCCGACCCCCGGCTCGCTGTACACCCAGATGCTGCCGCCATGTTGTTTCACGATGCCGTAAACGGTGGCCAAGCCCAGTCCAGTGCCCTTGCCGCGCCCTTTAGTGGTGAAGAATGGTTCGAAAAGGTGGAGCTTGACTTCAGGCGACATGCCCACGCCGGTATCGCTCACAATGAGAGCGACATAATCGCCCGGAGGTGCCTCCAAGTGCGTGCTCACATAGTGTTCATCCAACACAACGTTGGCTGTTTCGATCGAAAGATGACCTCCATACGGCATCGCATCACGAGCGTTGACAACTAAATTTACAATGACCTGCTCAATTTGAGCCGGATCTGCTTTGATGAGCCAAAGGTCCTGGGCGAGACGCGTGGTTAGCTGAATATGTTCGCCTATAGCACGTCGCAGGATGATTTCCATCTCGGTGATCAGGGCATTCACGTTCAAGACTTGGAGACGGTGCCCCTGCTTGCGCGAGAACACCAGCAACTGGCGCACCAGATCGGCGCCCCGCTGGCCGGCTCGCAGCAATTTGAGGGCCATATCATGGGCCGGGTGATCCGGACTCAGCTGTGCCTGCATCAATTCGGCATAACCGTTGACCGCCGTAAGCACATTATTAAAGTCGTGGGCGATT
>JANXAX010000099.1 GCA_025062175.1 Anaerolineae bacterium
GGCCCACGCACGCGGCGCGGCCTGCCACACCAGTCGCAGCGTGGCACCTGCATCCACAACTGGATCAGACTGCACTCCCAACAGCCGAATTTGTTCGCCAAACACGACATCCAACAGGATGTCTAGCTGAGGCACTCGAAACTGACGCGCGTCCACCACCCCCAGGGGACGGCCGTCCACCAGCAATCCATAGTTGCCACGCGGCAGGTGTCCCGGCAGCTCCAGGGTGTAGGTGCTGACCACTAGGTCATCCGCACGGCGTTTCAATTCGGCGTAGGCTGTCGCGAACACCTCGCCGTGGCGCTCCTCAGGATGCGCTATGAGGTCGTCCATCGGCTGCAATGTCAGGCGGGTCGGTGCATCTGGCAGGTGTGCATCGGCCAGCCAGACAACCTCCACCCCTACCGTCTCGCCAATTGGCAGGTACGGACGTTCTGGTCGGAAGAAAAGCGGTTGTGGCAGAATGCCGCTGTCGAAGGCCGGATCGCTTGCCATAGCCGGCTGCAACGCCGGCCCGGCGTACACGGCGGCATAAGGGATGCCGGCTAGCTGCACGCGGTAGAGCGGCGGCTGCGCTGCGTAATAGCGCAACCAACTAAGGGATGGCACTCCTTCCTGCACTTGCTTGATATATAGCACTACGTAATCCAGCTGGCCAGAAGTCACCTCGCTGATGCGACCGCGGAAGAAAGGCGCCAATGCCGAGGGATACATGCATCCGACACGCAGCGCGGAACTATCCGGTTGTGCTTGCAGCCAGCGTCCTACTACATCCAACCCCTCTCCCCAACCGATCTTGATCACGTGTGGCGCGATCAATGCACCTCCTATCAAGGGATTGTGGTAGGAGAGATAGTAAGGAGCTGTGACGCCGACGGGCAGCAGGATCAGGGTGCCTAACAAGACAACCAAGACCCACCGGGTTATGCGCATCCAGCGTAGCGTGCTCAAGATGCGTCCCAAATCGAAGAGACCCAGTGCAGCCAGCAAGTACAACGCAGGCCAAATGGGCAGGAGATAGCGATGGCTGCGTTTGCCTCCCAGGGTCATAAAAAGTGTGAAAAGGACAACAAAGGAACACAACACGCCCTCCTCGCGAAGCCAACGGCCAAAGGTTGAAGTGCGCGTCCCGCGCAGCAGAATCATACCCGTCACGGCGCACCATATCACCAGCCCAAGCAGCGCCATCGGCGAGATTTTAAAGAGGGCATGGATCGGGTAGTAGAGCAATCCCAATTGAGGCACAAGCTCTCCTTCATCTCCAGTGAACGGGTTCGTGCGCGTGGCAGAGAGGAAGGCGTTATGCACTACGGCATAGAGCATTGCCACGGGTTGGTGCCACGCCGCCGGCCACAGAGCGACGAAGACCATCCCGGCAATGCCACACCACAACAGCCACCCCACCAGGCCATCGCGCAGTTGTCGCCAGATACGCTGCCCACGGTCATGAGGCTGCGCGGAGGCTTGACCTATGTCACTGTCCAAGGTAGACGCCAGCACAAAGCCTGCTATCCCCAAAAAGGGCACTAGGAAGAACGCGGGTGCTTTGCTCAGCATCGCGAGTCCACCCAGAGCACCGGAGACAGCCAGCCAAACCAACCACTTCCGGTGTGTCGTTTGCCGCCATGCCACCAGATAGGCCAACAAGGCCAGGCCGGTGGTCAGCCCTGCCGGTGCGTCGTGTCCCAGTACACGTGACAAGGCGATCAACTGAGGATCAAGCGCAAGGAGCAGGCCGAAGAGCAAAGCAGCACGAGCGTCCACCAGGCGACGCGCAAGTCCATACAGCCCGACTACAGCTATACTGCCCAGGAAAGCCATCGGCCAGCGCACTGCCACCAACACTTCCAGCGCGGCGCGAAATTCAGGCAGCGAAGCCAACCATTCAGTCAGTGTCGCTGGGTCCCTCACCCCACCCATGACATAGAAGGCACTCAGCCCTATAGCGCCGACCCATGTGGTGGTGATAGCGGGTGTCAGGTTGACAACTGTGCCCGGCAAGTCGCCCCGCCACAGGGCGAGCAGGAATTGCGCGGAGCGATACACCCATTTGGCTTCATCGACTGTGGCGAAGGCATCCAATTGCCACACCCGGGGAAACAGCGCGAACACAAAAATGGCCAGAGCTCCCCCAAGAAGAGCCAAGTTATGTCGTTTTGAAGGAAGCCTACTATTTCGACTCACGGCGCATCCCTCGCGCGGTCAAGGATGCGGCGCGTTGGTGGCACTGTGCGCGCGCATCGCGTTTTGTTGCATGGCTTGAGCTGCTTGGGCTGGGGTCATACTCCCATCCAAAACAGCCCGCAAGGGGGCACGCATCGCCTCAAGCATCGTATTAGCATCCACGTCCAGCGGCAGAGCACGCCCTGTCTGCATCTGCTGCGCGCTGACCCGCAGATGTGGGTTCTCCAAGAGGCGCGCATCCCGCAGTGCTTCGCGATGTGTCGGCAATGCGTTGAAGCGCAATGCCCAGCGCACTTGGCGTTCCGGCGCGAAGACGTAACGCAGCCAGTCTGCTGCCGCACGTTGTACCGCGAGAGGCAGATCGCGGTGCACCATCCAAAAACGCCCTGCCACCAGCGGCGTCGCGGCGCAGTCTGGTGTCTCCACCATCGGCAACGTTGCCACAGCCCAATCCAGCGCCGGCACCTGGGCCAATTCCCCCAATGCCCAATCTCCATCCAGGAGCATCGCCGCTTGCCCTTCCAGGAACATCTGGCGTGCTGTGTAATGCGTGACTCGGGGGACAATGCCTCGACGCGGATGATGCCAGTCGCGATACATGCCCAACGCCCGCACCATTGCCGGTGTGTCGAGGGTGAGGCGACCACGCACATCCGTCAACCATTCTCCGCACGTGCCCAACCATGGGATCACCCATAACGGGTCATAGCTGTTCAACACCAGCCCCCAACGCTCTGGTGGGGCATAATACGAACGGGCCAAAGTGGTCAGCGTCCCTACGTCTGCGGGAGGAACGGCCATCAAATCACGCCGATAGTACAGAAGCAGATGAAATCCCAGCGTGTCCGCCAATCCCCATAGGTGCTGGCCGCGCGTGGCCGCTATGCGCGCCGGCGTCACCAGTGCGGCCAGCTCACGCCGTGTCAGCAGATCCTCAATAGGTTGCAGAAGCCCTCGCCGTTGCAGAGCAGCAAGCAACGTCGCATCGCCCAGAAGGACATGCCATCCTTCTACCGCACCCGATGCCAGTCGTTCCGACCATGTGGAAGCATCTTCGCAATGCTGCAGCGTGAGCGTCGCTTCAGGGTGCTGCTCGTGAAACGCGACGGCTTCCTGGCGTAACACACGGGATGGTTCAGACGACAAACATTCCCATACCTCCAAAACGACCTGGGCTTCAGCAGTGCTGGGGATGGGTGTCTCGGTCGGCAACGACGTGGGCGCAGGCAATGGGCTCCAGATGCTCATCTGTGGCGTGGACAAGGTTGTCGGCGTGGGCGAGATCAGCCCGCCGGATGGCGCTGTCACTACAGACGCAGATGGTGTCGCGACCGAGGTCACTGGCTGAGCAGCACAGCCTATAATCGACCATGCCCCCACCAGCGCACATGCCAGGCACGTGCCCAATGAGGGGACACACACGACGCGGTTTAATACCGCGCACGCCGTCGCAGACTTGCGCAGCTGGAACATCGTACGCAGAATACCATCAAGTGCACCAATCCGCCAAAGCAATTCAGAGCGGCTGAAATCGTCACTCTGGGCCTGCGGCTGGCTGCCCACCTGCGCGGACGGGGAAGAGGGACGTCTTTCAGAGGCAGGTTTTGGGTATGAGACCGTGTTGTCATCCTATCCCCACTCTCGTCCCTCGTCCGCGCCGCGACCCTTATCTGAGCCACGGACGTCAAGGAGCGGCATAAAAACCCGCACGCGCGACGCCACTCGCTGACGCGCGCGGCTTGGTTGAATGAAAAACCCATCCTAGTGGAGAGGGGTGTCTTCCCAGGGGAACGCCCGACGACACGCATTGCCAGGCGCAACTGCAGTTGCCCGCTCCGGATAGGCCGCTGCTTCAACTCATCCTCGATTTGAACTACACTTCTTTGGATGCACGTTGACAGAGGCTGAGAGCTGAGAGTAAAATGTAAATACATCTACAGACAGGAGCCGCATAATTTCTTGCTACGCCTTTCCCCTGCCGGAGGTACCAGCGTGAGAGAACGGATGATCCGTCTCGGCCTACCCACCAAAGGCCGCATGGAGGAAGAAACGCTCACGTTCTTAGAACGTTGCGGACTGCGCGTGGTCAAACCCAATCCACGTCAATACGTCGCGTCGATTCCGGCTATTCCCGAGCTGGAAGTGTGGCTACAACGCTCGGTCGACATCGTGCGCAAAGTATATTATGGAGATGTAGACTTGGGCATTACCGGCTATGACAGCGTGGCGGAGCACGGCGGAAATGGGCGTGATATTCTCATCCTGCACGATCAACTGGGCTTTGGAACATGTCGACTCGTATTGGCTGTGCCGGATGAGTGGGATGAGATCAATAGTGTGGAAGATCTCGCGCAACTGGCACACCGCCGCGCCGAGGAAGGACGTCCACTGCGCATCGGCACCAAGTATGAGCGCCTGGTGAGCGCCTTCCTCACCCAGCATGCCATCGTGCCCTATCAGCTGATCTGGGCCGAAGGGGCGCTAGAGGCCGGACCGCATATGGGCTATGTCGATCTGATCGCCGACCTGACTGCGAGCGGTGTCACCCTGCGCGAAAATCACCTGAAGGAGGTGCAGGGCGGCACGCTGTTGCACTCCCAGGCGTGTTTGATCGGCAACCGACGCGCACTGAAGCAACGTCCAGAAGTGTTGGCGGTCGCCAAGCAACTGCTTGAATTCTTCGAAGCCCATTTGCGCGCGACCGGTTATCATGCCATCATCGCCAACATCAAGGGTGAATCGCCCGAGGCGGTGGCCCAAAAAGTGTTCTCCCAACCTGATCTGGGTGGCTTAAAAGGGCCTACCATCGCCCCAGTTTATCTGCGCGACGTGCACGACCGCAGCTGGTATGCCATCAGCATCATCGTGCGTCAAGAGCGATTGGTGCAAGCGGTGCAACAGCTGCGTGCCATTGGCGGCAGCGGGGTAGTGGTCACACCCGCCACGTATATCTTCGAAGACGAGCCGGCCACCTATCGACGTCTGGTGGCCGCTTTGGAGGAAGATCCTGAATGAGTCACGGACAAGCACGTGAACTGGCACCGGAAGAGCTGAGCTACGTCTGTGATCCTAGCCAGTATACCTTTGAAACCACGGATGAGATACCCGACTTGCCCACGATTATCGGGCAGGAACGTGCCCTCCGTGCGCTCGAATTCGGCATTCATATCCCCAGCTATGGCTTCAACGTCTATGTGACCGGACCAGCCGGCTCGGGTCGTAGCACCACGGTGATGGGATTCCTGCGGCGCAAAGCAGAGCAAGAGCCGGTGCCGGATGATTGGTGCTATGTCAACAACTTCCGCGATGCACGGCGACCGCGCGCGATCCGTCTCCCGGCGGGTTGTGGAGTGCAGCTGCGCGACGACATGGCAACCTTCATCCGCGATCTTCAGAGCGCCATACCGGTCGCCTTCGACAGCGAGGACTACCAACAGCGCGTGCACTCGATTATGCAGGAGCGCGACCAGGCGCGGGATAAAATTCTGACCAAGCTGAGCCAGACAGCGGAGGCCCAGGGTTTTGGCCTGGTGCAGACGGCCACCGGCCTGGCCCTTGTGCCAGTCCTGGACGGCGAAATGGTGACTCCGGAAAAATACGCTGCGGCGAGCGAGGAGCAACGCAAACGGTGGGAATCCGCGCACACTATGCTACAACAGGAGCTCGAACGCGCGCTGCGCGAGATACGGGTGCTCAACAAAACGGCGCGCGAGCGCCTGCGCGCCCTGACGCGCGAAGTCGCCGATTTCGTGGTGCGCGATCATATTGAGGACCTGCTGGAACGGTATCACGCGTTCAAGGAAGTGCTCGCCTACCTGGAGGAAGTGCGCCAGGACATCGTGGAACACGTGGCGGACTTCTACCCCGAGCTGGCGATCTCCTCCGAGTCCCTGGAGGAAGAAGAGGAAGCGACGCCTTCCAATCCGGCTGACCCACCGCCTGAGGAAACACTTCCCGACCTGAGCCGCTATCAGGTCAACGTGATTGTGGACAACAGTCAGGCCTCCGGAGCACCGGTGGTGTACGAAACTAGCCCTTCCTACACGAACCTGGTGGGCCGCATCGAGCAGGAGGTGCGTTATGGTGTGTTAACCACCGACTTCACCTTGATCCGCGCCGGCAGCCTCCACCGTGCCAATGGCGGCTATTTGGTGCTCAATGCGCGTGACCTGCTCGAGTATCCATTCGCCTGGGAGGCACTCAAACGCACCATCCGTAATCAGGAAATCCGCACCGAAGTGCCAAGCGACCTTATGGTGGGGCCGATGACCACCTCATTGGAGCCGGAGTGCATTCCGTTCAAGGCCAAGGTCATCCTCATCGGAGATTGGTCGACGTACGAGATGTTATACGAGTTGGACGACGACTTTCGCAAGATCTTCAAAGTGCGGGCCGATTTCGCTGTCTCGATGGAACGCACTCCCGAGGCGATGCAGCAGTATGCGCAGTTCATCGCGCGGCGTGTGCGTGCCGATGGCCTGCTGCCGTTCCATCGCTCCGCTGTGGCGCGCATCGTGGAAATCGGCGCCCGTCTGGTGGAAGACAAGCACAAGCTCTCCACCCGCTTTTCTGGCATCTTGGAAGTGATCCACGAAGCCAGCTATTGGGCAAGTGTCAACGGCCACCAGGTGGTCACCGCTGAGGATGTGGACCAAGCGATGCGCGAGGGCCGCTATCGCGCCAGCCACCTGCCGGAGCAAATTCGGCGGCAGATCCTGGAGGACACCATCCACATTGAGACGCAAGGATGGGCCGTCGGCCAGGTCAATGGGATGACGGTAATGGAAGTGGCTGACTATGAGTTCGCCGTTCCGTCGCGCATTTCTGCGCAGACCTACATGGGACGTGGCAATGTGGTGGCGATCGATCGAGAGGCCAACCTGGCAGGCAACATCCATAACAAGGGCGTGCTGATCCTCCAGGGGTTTCTCGGCGCCCGATATGCGCAACGCAAGCCTCTCAACCTCTCAGCTAGTCTGACCTTCGAACAAAACTACGACCGAATTGAAGGTGACAGCGCCAGCTCAGCGGAGCTATATGCCATCCTGTCCAGCCTCTCTGGACTGCCTGTGCGCCAGGACCTGGCTGTCACCGGCGCGGTAGATCAGCAGGGGCGTATCCTCGCAGTCGGCTCAGTGACCGCGAAGATCGAAGGCTTCTTCGACTTGTGTCAGGCACGCGGATTGACCGGTACGCAAGGAGTAGTGATCCCCGAAGCGAACGTGCGCCATCTAGTGCTCCGTCCTGATGTTGTGCAGGCCGTGCGGGAGGGCAAGTTCCATGTATATGCCGTCTCCACCGTGGACGAGGGCATTGCCCTGCTAACCGGCGTGCCAGCAGGTGAGCCCGATGCCGCAGGGAACTATCCAGAGGGCACGGTCAATTATTTAGTGCAAAAACGTCTGCTGGAGATGGCCGAGGAGAAGGGCGAGCACGAGGAGGAAGAGGAAGACTGTCGAGTAAGTGAGGACGCTTCGGACGCGGATGAACACGTCGCTCGCGTCCGGCGACACCGATTCAGACGCATTCACCCGCCCCGTAGACGTCGCCCAATACGTCGTGTGCAACAGCTCTGTTGCGATCTCTCGCCGGACAGACAATTTTAGGAGCAACCCATAGGGGTTGCTCCTAAAATCAGATTTCCTGTAAGCGGTGGTGTCTGTCAGGCGCCGATTGCTGCGCGCGCAGTAGCAACTAAGTTGGAAAATGTCTGTGCGTCGCGCACCGCCAGGTCAGCCAACATTTTGCGGTCCAGAGCGACACCGGCGCGCTTGAGCCCGCTCATAAGCTGGCTGTAATTCAACCCATGTTG
>JANXAX010000009.1 GCA_025062175.1 Anaerolineae bacterium
CTACGGGCAAAGTATGGCCGAACGCTACCCTGTCGTGGTGGGCGATTTTGTGATTTATCGCACACAGCCACTTTATGCCCTCTGGCAGCTGTTGCACGAGGGGGATGATGTGATGGATCAGGCCGGCTCGGTCAACATGGGCAACTGGGATGCCGACTGGGAGGCCATCCGCCCCCACATCATCAACTATTTGATGGCCAATCCGCACAAGCAGACCTTCTTCGTCTTGAATGCAGCCGATGGGACGCTGCGCGGCGTGGCGCCGGTGCTCTACACCTACGGCAACCAGGACATCCCCAATACACCGGTGGTGCGTGCCGGCGCCGTCTACACCGCCTACGTCACCTATCGTGCCCGCACCGGCATACAGAGCAGCAGCCCCCATGCTGTGCACGTCTCCTCACGCTATGATGCCGAGCTAGGGCTGATGAACCTGCAGACGCTGACGGCCATCACCGGCCTGCGCAGCAGCACCTATCCCGCCTCCGCGTTCAATTACGAATTCCGTCTCACCTCCGATGAGCCGGCGGTGATGACAATGGGCGGCAACATCCTTTTGGTGGACAACTGGGAACGGCTGGGGGGCATCCGCCTGACCACGCCGATCAGCGGACAGCTGGTACACATCGGCCATGTCGCGGATATCTGGCCGGAGTGCGGTGGCGGACCCGGTTCTGGCTGCGGGCCAGGCGGGCCGAACCCGTTTTTCCCGCTCAGCGGCAATCCCGCTGACCCGGCCTATCCCTTCCCGTCACCGCGGGTGGGCGAGGGTGCGGCGCGCGCCGGCGCGGTGATCGCCCACAACATGATCTATTGGCGGGTGATCGAAGGCGGGCTGGCGGGTATCGGCACGCGTACAGGTGAGAGGTGTCCGCCGCCGCGGGTCTACACGCGTACCCTACCCCCACCTCCGTCGCCCACCCCACCTGCTGTCACCGCCATGCGCCCACTCACCGACTACGTGACACTGGACCTGACCACCCCGGCTGCGCATCCACCTGCAGATCTGGTGGCGCGCCTGCGCCGCGAGGTGCGCGACCTCATCGCCTTGCGACCCTATCCAATGCCCTATTATTTCCAGCGCGGTATGACCAACTCGGCGATGTGGCCGCACAACTCCACCCAGCCGCCGGAGCCACCCGCCATCACCTACCGCGGCGGCGGCAACGCCGTCTGGCACGACTCGGGGGAACTGTTGCTCACCCTAGCGCAGGCCTACCCCTACCTGGATGCGGTGCTACAGCAGGAGGTGACTCAATACGTCAATGCCGCTCTCGCCCAGTATCCGCCCTGGGAGGACATGCCCTGGGGCGGTGATTGGTTGAAGAACGCCGCCCCGCGCGAACCCTATCCTGTCCCCGATGACATCCGCCAGAACCTGAACAACTGGCCGCCGCCGGCTGCCAGCCCGATCACCCTCTATGCCGTATGGCTGTGGGCCAAGAACACCGGCAACTGGGACATCGTCAGGAATAACTGGTCGGCGCTGACCGCTCTGTACAACGCCCATCGTAATAATCTGCCCTATTACGCTGACTTCGCCGGTCTCATCGGCTACGCGCGCATGGCGCGCCACCTCTTCGGTACTACTTCGCTGACCTATACCCAGGCGGTCGACGTCGCGGTGGCCGCGCTCCAGGCCGGACGGGTCATTACCTCGTACATTGCGTACGCCAAATCCATCACCCAGTATTGGACACCGCTTGACAACCAGTCGGAATGGGCTTCCTTTGAGGGCTGGTATCTGCCCGTCTTCTATGGATTGACGCCCGAGATCGGCCTGTATCTGCGTGAGCAGACGGGCGGCCTGGCGGCGGCGCATGTCCTATCGCGCGAAGCAGGCGATGGTCTGCGCTGGTGGTATCTGACTCGCGCTGGCATCCACGCCGAGGAAGGCGAGAGTTCGTACGTCGCACCCGAGGCCGCCTGGTCACACTTCCTCGCCCACGCCTACATCCTGGGCGATGATCAGGAGAGCCTGCGCCGCTGGCTCGACCGCCCCTGGGGACGGGGCGATCTCTATTCCATCCAGAAGCTCGTGGCCGCTCTTCAAGCCACGCCTGGACATGTCGTCTATCTGCCCATCGTACTGCGCAGCCCAATACGATAACCTTGAAGTGATGCATCGCCTTTGAGAATCGAGCGAGATACTTATTGGACTCAGAATTGATCAGGAAATATGCGAGGATAGCGATGAAAATTGGAAGATGGCTGATCGGACTCATACTCTGTCTCATCTTCGCCAGTGCACTGCCGATTGGGGCGCAACAGAATGATCCCCTGTTGAGCATCTGGCTGCCCATCATTCTCAAGAGCGGCGACAGCACGCCCCCCACCCCTCCCGCTCCATCTGAATGGAGCCAACACGCTCACGACGCCCAGCACACCAGCTACACCCGCCGTCCCGCCCTATCCCTGGCGGCTGCGCTGGATCTGGAACGGCGTGGATGCCAGCGGCGGCGTGAGCAAAGTCACCACCTCCGGCTCCCTTCCCCGCAACGTCCAGCCGGTCACCGGCGGCGGACGGGTGTACATCGCCGCTGGTAACGACGGCGTCTTCGCCCTGAGCGAGGCGACGGGGCAGCAACTCTGGCAGCGTAGCGGCATCGGCGACGTGCGCTCCACCGTGGCTTACGACGCCGCCACCCAGGCCGTCTTCGTCGTCTCGACCAACGGCCGGCTCTACAAACTGCGCGCCGCCAGCGGAGAAGTCCTCGATCAGTTCAGTGCTGGACAGACCAGCGATCTGCCCCTGCCGCCGACGGTCATCCAAGACCGCGTCTTCTTCGCTATGGGCAACAGCGTCTACGCGGTGGACAAGCGGACCATGCAGTCCCTCTGGACCTATAATGCCGGCACTGGTCTCACAGTGGCTGTGCCACCTGCCTATTCCCCCTCGCGCAACCTGGTGATCGTCGCCACCGAGCCGGACCTGTACGTGCATGCCATCGACAATGCCAACGGCACGCGCAAGTGGCGCACGCGGCCGGTACACAGCAGCCGCAATTTCAGCGACCCCACCGAATATCGCTACGGCTGGCCGGTGATCGCCGAGGGCGCGGGCTATGTGCTGATCAAAGTGCGGCTGGATTGGGGAACCATGTGGCGAAACTGGCCGCAGACCAATAGCGCGATGCGCCAGTTTTTGACCGAGAATCCTGGCGACCAGGCGCTCTTCGTGCTCGACCTGGACGACGGCCGGGTGCCTTTCAT
The DNA here is from genome assembly GCA_025062175.1 of Anaerolineae bacterium. Lineage (GTDB taxonomy): Bacteria > Chloroflexota > Anaerolineae > 4572-78 > NAK82 > NAK82. Next base: position 3,214 of record JANXAX010000009.1, read on the forward strand.
CGCCAATGTGGGGCATGGCGGCTACGGTGATGGCGGCTATATGCCGATGGGACCACAGCCGGTGGTCAAGCGCCTGGCGAATGGCAAAGAGGTGGTCTACACCGTCATCCGCGCCAAACATGACTATGACCCGCGCTGGGACTCGCACTTCGGCGAGATGGTGCTCGACAACACCACAGTGAGTGGGCTGCAAGGCGGCGATGTGCGCTTCATCCGCTTCGACTGGCCGCCGGGCAGCGAGGCGCCTTTCCTGCTCACCGACGAACAACCCAACGTCTCCATGGCAGGCGATTATCTGTTCGGCGGCCATTGGGAGGCCGGTTTTGCCATGCGCATCCTGGACCGCTCCGACGCGCGAGGGAGCTTTGGCTCACCTATCACCACCCAGCGCCTCGCCACGGTGGTCACCTCGCAGGACCATCCTGATGCATGCGCTTTCAGCACTGAGCACTATTGTTCCACCAGATTGGCAAGCATAGGGCGGGAATATGACTTCGGTTTTTACATCTACTATGACCAGGGCCCCGTGTATGACCGCTACTGGAGCGAATATGCTGTCTGGGTGGTGAGCAACCAGAACGTTTACTTCCGCAGCTGTGACGGGGCGCTCGTGGCGTTGACGAGCGGCAACCCACCGCTGTCGGAGAGTACAGATGCCATGGCTGTGTCGGCGGCATCCTCAGCACGCCCCCGAGACACGATACCGGCCGCGACCATTCCCCACACTGAGGCACGCGCCTGGGACGGACGCATAGTCATTGTCACCGGCACGTTGCGCTATGTCTTCAACAATGGCAAGCAGGTGCTGTTGGGCTTTGCTAATCCGCACCAGGGTGCCTTCAAGGCGATCATCCGCCGGGCCGACTGGGCGCGCTTTGAGACTCCACCAGAGCAGCTGTACCGCGTCGGTCGGCGGGTGGCCGTCGTGGGCACAATCGCCTGGTATCAAGGTGATCCGGCGATCTACGTCACCACGCCGGAGCAGATTCGCGTCGTGGAATAACCTAGGGGGCTCTCGTGTTGACTGAGCGTCCTGTTCACGCTTTCATCGCACCCATTGCGCACGTGGGACTGCTCGCCTTGCTGGTGGGGATGTTTGTCGGACCCATCCCAGTGGCTGCTCGCACGCCCCAGCAGCAACCGAGCGGCGCGACGGTCTATCTACCGGTGGTGCTGCGCTATGGCGATGCGACACCACCCGGCACCAGCTACGCGCTGCGTTTCTACGCCACCGGCCGCGACGACGTCGACCGTGTCAAAATCCCAATGCAGAGCACGTCGAACGTCTCGTTGCCCGTCAACGTCGGTGCCACGGATTTCACGCTGGAGTTCTGGCTGCGCTTCGTCGCAGGTGCAAACAACAGCGGTCCGTGCACCGAGGGCACAGATACCTGGATCTACGGCAACATCCTCTTCGACCGCGACATCTTCGGGACGCCGGATTACGGGGACTTCGGCATTTCCCTCTACGGCGGACGGATCGCCTTTGGCGTGCACAACGGCAGCAGCGGCTACACCATTTGCAGCACTGTGACCCTGGCACCTGATCAGTGGCACCACGTCGCCGTTATACGACGGACAAATGGTGAGATGCGCCTCTTCATCAACGGCGCACCCGACCGACAATACAGCGGTCCAGTGGGGAACATTGCCTATCGTGTGGGGCGCAGCGCTGCCTGGCCCAACGAGCCGTATCTGGTCATCGGCGCCGAGAAGCACGACTACGACCCGAACACTTACCCTTCCTTCAGTGGCTGGCTGGACGAAGTGCGAATCTCCAGGGCGGTGCGCTACACGACGAGTTTCACACCGCCTGCAGCTCCCTTCGTACCTGACGCGGTTACGGTGGGACTGTACCACTTCGACGAAGGAAGCGGGACGACCGTGTTGGACAGCTCGGGCGCCCCAGGCGGTCCCAGCCACGGCGAGCGCCGCGTCGGCGGGCCCAACAACGGCCCTACATACGACGAAGCGATCAAGCGATTTTGAGCCAAGGATCACAGGTCGATGGGGAAAACTTCGACAGGAAGGAGGATGTAATGCGCGGCGTGCGTTTCTCTCACTCGAGCATCCGCACATATGCAAGGTTGTGTGTCTTGTTATGGCTGATGTTGATCGGATACATCCCTGCCTGGGCACATCCGCCACAGCAGCAGCCGGCTGAGACGGTGTATCTCCCTATCGTGATGAAGCGGTTCTGCGACCCGGAGTCGCTGCCACGCATCAACGCACCAGGTTTCTCGGGTGAGATCCCTTTCGAACAGACCGCCATCGCCTGGTTCGGGCGCGTCTCGCCGACCCAGAACTATGCCGACATCCGGGTCGGTTACAACGCTGACGAACTCTATGTCTACCTCGCTATCTTCGACCGTGCGCTGTGGTACGACGAATCGCCCGCGCCGCGGCGGCTGACCGAGTGGGATGCGGTCACGCTGCTGTTGGACACTGCCGGCGGAAGCGCGCTTTCCACCAGCACGTGGCGCTTCGTGGCACAGCTCTACGGCGAGCCGAGCGCCGAGCGGCGCGTTGCCTATCGCGGGGGCCCCTCCGGTTGGCAGATGGTTAGTATCCCCTTCGAAGCCCGGCCGGGCTGGCGCGGCAACGCCCTCAACAACGACGAGGACAGCGACCGCGGTTGGGCGATGGGCTTCACCATCCCCTTCCGCAGCCTGGGGCTGACGGGCGAGCCTGCCGATGGGACGCGCTGGCGCATGGCGGTCGCCGTCCACGACCGCGATTCGCGCGCCGGCCCGCCGGTCGGCGACCAATTTTGGCCACCCGCTGCCGTGCTGGACGAACCTGCTTGCTGGGGCTTTCTCCACTTCGGGCTGCCGACCTACACCACCACCGCCCGCCGCAGCGGATCGCGTGTCATTTACCGCCCCACGGAGAACAGTCCGCTGGTGCCGGACGCCGACGTGGGCGGGGCGACCACCAACCAGTGTCCCGGCGACGAGTACCACATCTGGAACGAATGGGGCAATCGCAATTATGGCCGTGCCCCCGATTTCAACATCCAGAATCAATCAGACGTGGCCGACTGGCCCTGCTTCGCCAAATACTACATCACCTTCCCGCTGGATGGCATCCCGCGCGGCAAGGCGATCATCTCGGCGACGCTGACGCTACACCAATTTGGCAACGCCGGCGGGCCAGGGGAAGCCCAGCCTTCTTGGATTCAGGTGCTCATCGTCGCAGATGACTGGCAAGAAACGACCATCACCTGGAACAACGCGCCGCTGGCCTACGAGAACGTCGGCGGGAGTTGGGTGCCGCCCCTCACCAACTGGCCGGGCTGGCCCGGCGTGCCGCGTCGGTGGGACGTCTCCTACGCCGTGGCACGTGCCTACGCGCGCGGCGAGCCGCTGCGCCTGGCCCTCTATGAGGCCGACTCGGCCTATCACAGCGGCAAGTATTTCGTCTCCTCCAACACCGGCGATTGGAACACGGCGGGGCGTCCGCGGCTGGAGGTGGTGTGGGGCGAGCGGTAACCGTTCCGAGAGAGGGGGTTATAAACAAGACGTGCGAGGAGTCCGGTTGAGTTTGGTGTCGCGTTTCCCGCTCGATAGGCTGCTGATGCCCGCGGCCGCTGCGATGCTCTTGGGTGCATTCCTCGTCGCACCGGCTGGAGCGATGGGGCATCCCCTCGTCGCTCCAACACCCACGCCGATTTCTCTGCCACAAGGGCTGGCCGGGCCGGCGGCACCGCCAGCACCCGAGACACCCTTCCACAACCGCATCTTCGCTGAGGGAGGGAGCTACGTCCTGGAATACACCGCGCCCGGAGAACGTCTGCGCTACCGCTACACCCCCGCAACCGGCGCGCTGTATGATCTGACTGTGGAAGTGGAAAACCTGCCTCCGTTTTGGCCCAGCTTCTTCGGCGGGCCGGTCTTCGTCTTCGGAGAGCAGGAGATCCCCATTTGGGAAAGTGACACCCTAACCTGGTCACACACCGCGCCACGAGTGACGCCGAACAGCCTGGAAATCACCTGGCGGGTGGCGAAGGATGCCCAGGAAATCACGTACGCCTATCGTTTCTCGATCCACGGCAAAACCTTGCGCGTCCAAGTGGATGCGCAGGGGGATGATATTCGCGCCTTCTCATTGGACCGCAGCGAAGCGACCCCCGGCGCACGCATCGTTTCTATCCCTTACTTGGCGACCTTCGACCTGCTCCTATACCAGGACTATTTCGTCTCTCTGTATTTTGACTGGACAGAATCTCACGCCTCCCACGTGCACAAAGTGAGCCAACCCTATTCGGCGCAGTCGTTCCACTTCAGCCAGATGGCATTCTATGAACCGGACACGGCAGGAGTGCGCGTGCCGTTGCACGAGGTCGTCTATCTGACGGTCTCCGACCGGCTGGCCGAGGTCTTGCCTATGATCCCTAACTCTCCTTCGCCGTACCGAGAAATCCTGGCCGGGCGCGTCATGGTGGATCTGTGGACAGAGGCGCCCTTCGCCGAGAGTCAGGCGCTGGTCGAGGCATTGCACCGGCGCGGTGTGTCCGACCTGCTGGTGATCCGCCACACGTGGCAGCGCTGTGGCTATGACGATTGTTATCCTTCGGTGTTGCCGGCGCACGCCACGTGGGGTGGCGACGCGGGTCTGCGTGCCCTTGCCGCAGCAGCCCGACGCGCCGGCTATCTCTTCGCCGTGCACGAGAATTACACTGACTTTTACCCCAACTCCGACCGCTGGTCGCCCGAATATCTCGCCTTGGATGCCCAGGGCAACTGGCGTCCAGCTTGGTTTAACCAGACGACCCAGCGGCAGTCCTATTTGCTCAGTCCCTTCCGCGCGCTGGCATTCGCCCGCGAGCTCGCACCCGAAATTCATCGTCGCTACAGAACAACCGCTGCTTTCGTGGACGTGGTCACCGCCGTCCCGCCGTGGGAGAAGACCGACCACAACGCCCGCCTGGCGGGGCGCGCCCGTTTCGTGCCCGTCTTTCAGGCCTATGCTGATCTATTGTCCTTTCTGCGCACGGCCCATCAAGGCCCTGTCCTGGGGGAAGGCGGTGCGCATTTCCTCTACGCCGGATTGGTGGACGGCGTGGCGGCTGCGTATCAGGATGGATTGGCGGACGGAACGAAGGTGCCGCCGCTCGTTGACTTCGCTCTGCTGCGCTTACATCCGCTGATGGTCAGCTATGGAGTGGGCTACTTCCCGTACTACTTTCGACAGGACGGTCAGCCAAAATGGTCGGGCTATAGCCTTGAGGAGCATTATCATTACATGGCGACCGAAATCGCCTTCTGCCACGCGGGCTATGTGGATAGCCCGGAGGGCTTTACCAACACTGCCGCTTGGTTGGATTGGGTGGAACGCGAAGCGCACCTGGTCGCCCCGGTGCATCAGCGTTGTGCACAGACACGTCCGGTGCGCATCCGCTACCGCGTCGACGGTGCGTTGGTCGGCGTGGAGCAGGCACTGGCGGCCGATCAGGGGTGGCAAGTTCGGGTGGAGTATGAAAACGGCCTGCAGGTTTACGTCAACCGTCATCCGAACGCGGCCTGGCCAATCACGCTGGATTTCACCCCTGCCTGGGTCGATTACAGTGCCCTGATATCCGGCACGCGCCAGGACTTCGTCGGTATACCACGTATCTCATCCTGGATCCTGCCCCCGAACGGGTGGCTGGTGTTCCAACCTTGATCGATTCGGACCGTTCACTTTGAGTTGCCGAGCGACCCCAAGTTAGGAGGTCACGATGTCGCCTGATATTGACCATGAGCGCGTAAGCTGGAAGACGCAAGATCATCTGGCAGACGATGCGTATAAACATGGGAAAGGGACACGCTCCTCGCTTATGCCGCGAAGACTTTGCAGTATGCACGATAGAGTGCTCGGCATATTATTGCGTATTGTCGTGCGAGTTTCTCCTCTCGCCGGGGCGGCGCTGGGGATGCTCCTCGTGCTTCTGGTGTCTTTCAGCCAACCTGTGGCAGTCCGGTCGGGCAGCCCACCCCGCTGTTCGGATGTCATTGCCTCTTTGACACCCGACTATGCCTATGTGGTCGGCAGTGCAACTTTCTACGACCCCGACGGCGACCCTGAATCGGGCAGTCGCTATCGCTGGTTGGTGAACAACACGCCGATCACCGATACGCTGGTTGCCGAAAGCATCCTGCTTAACTTTGACCAGTCCACTTCGGGTGCGGGTGGCGAGATGCCCACTGTGGCGCGGGGAGTGACATATGTCGTAGGCAAGTGGGGACACGCGTTGGCCCTTGCCGCCGGCGGACAGCTGAAATACCCCCGGCTGTATAATCTTCCACTAGAAGAGGGGACGATCGAGATGTGGGTGGCCTTACGTGCCGACGGCGATGACGCGCGTTACACCGCTAGAACGCACTACCTGTTCTTTTATCGCGCGAACGATGGGGATTACATCACCATCGCGCAGAGCAAGGACACGCGCATCCTCTATGCCGGAGGGAGCGTTGACGGGCAATGGCAGAGTGCCTATGGCATCCGAGCCTATATGGGCAATTGGAAAGCGGGCGAGTGGCATCATCTCGCCTTCACGTACTCGGCGAGGGAGAACTTTATGCGCTTCTATGTGGACGGTATCTTGACCGCCGATACCAACGAGCGGCGTTACCGCCCCCCTGATGCCGATGGAGCGGAGTTTGCGCTCGGCCACGCGCTATGGGGAGGTGAAGTGGCTGATTACTGGGTGGACAGCGTGCGCATCTCCGCTCGTGTCGCCTCGGCACAGGAGATTGCTGCCCGTGCCGAACGGGAGACAGCGCCGCGTGCCAACGAGGTCTGGCTGCCGACTGCGCTGCTTCCGGCGGGCGCCCAAGTCGTCTATGAATTCACACCCGTCGCGGCGGGAGAGGCGGGCACGCCATGTGTCAGTGCGCCAGTGCTCTATCCATCCACGCCTGTCTTCGACCCACAGCCGCCCAGCACGCTCTTGCCCCCCGGCGCCACCTCTTTCACCCTAACTGTCCACAGCCTATCGCCCACCCGCTGTGCTTACAGTGTCCAGCGCGTTCTGCCTTACGCGCAGATGACCCCCTTCGGCGAGACCACCGATACCCGCACTCACACAACCGAAGTGCGTGGACTCAACCCCGACCCCAACACCATCAACGACGTCTACGTGCGCTGCGCCAGCCATCCCGATTTTCGTCTCCGGTTGCGCTATCGCAGCCTCTCGCCCGCCAACCCGTCCTTCCCGCGCACCGGCAACCTGTGGGGGTGGTGGGAATGGCGTCACCACAACCGCCGTTCGCTGGAGGACATCGCCAAAGTAGACTTGTGGCTCGGCGCCGACGCCACCCCAGACGAAATCCGTCAGCTGCGCCGCCTTAATCCCCACATCCGTATTCTCACTTCCATCAATGCTGTCGAGAACAACGATATTCCTTCGCCTGATTATTATCTCAAAGACGTCAACGGGAATCGCATTGAGGTCTGGCCCGGCTCCTATCGCCTGAACTTGACCAAGCGCGAAGTTGCCGAATACCAAGCCCAGTATGCCTATCGCGCCTGGTTGGATACGGGCATGATGGCTGACGGGGTGTTCTTCGACAACGTCATGCTCACCCAGTCGTGGCTCAAGTATGATATCTATGGCAACCGGGTGCGCATTGATGCCAACGAGGACGGAGTGGAAGATGATCCTGCCTGGCTGGATGCAGCCTGGAAGGCAGGCGTGTTCCACGAGATCCGCACCTTCCGCCGGCTGATGCCCTATGCCATCGTCAGCGGGCACTCGATGGACATCTACGAGCCAGGCGTTGGTGAGCTGTTCGACGGCATCAGCCTGGGCTTCGTCACTGCCGACGTCCTGGAAGGCGAGCGCTCCTTCAGCCAGGTTTGGGATTTATACCAGACGTGGATGCGCGAGGCGCGTCAGCCGCCGGTGGTGATGTTCGAGGCCTCGCCGATGGATCAGATCGCCTATGGCTATGGTTATCGACCTTGGAGCGATACTCCTCCCAGCACGCTGGAATTCGCACGCACCTTTTACCCATATATGCGCTTCGGCCTGGCGTTGACGCTCCTGCACGATGGCTACTTTGCCTATGAGTTCGGCGACACCTGGCATGGCAACGACTGGTGGTACGACGAGCTGGACTTTGCGCTGGGCTATCCGCTCGGTCCAGCTTACCGTGTGGATGTGGGTTTCGACCCAGGTCCCAATCAGGTGGTCAACCCTAGTTTTGAAGATTCGATCGCCTATCCATGGCGTTTCTGGGTCAACACAGGAGCAGGCTGCCAGGCCAGCGTGCAACGCGACATCACTACCGCTGCGACAGGAAGTGCCTCGGCACGTATCGATGTCACGGCGACAAGTGGGGTGGAGTGGCACGTCGATTTGCACCAGGACGCACGCACTCTAGTCCGGGGGAAGGTCTACGACCTGGTCTTCCAGGCGCGCGCTGACCGGGAGCGCCCCCTGACTGTGGCTGCCTCTAAGAACCAACCCAATTGGGACAACTATGGTCTGTATCGTCGTCTCATGCTGAGACCGTCCTGGCAGACGTATACTGTCACCTTCGAGGCCCGGGCGACGGCCAGCGATGCGCGCCTTCAATTCTTTGCCGGTGCGACCACCGGCACAGTTTGGTTGGACAACGTGCGCCTGCATCTGCATCCGCCTGATGTCTACCGGCGCGATTACACGCGCGGAACAGTATTGCTCAACGGCACAACCCAGCCGCAGACTGTCACGTTGGGCGCCGGTTACCGCCGTCTCCTCGGCACGCAGGCACCTCTATATGAGTCCATCCTCGACGATGCTGATCCTGGCTTCCGCATCGTCAGCGGCACATGGGTGGAAAAAACATACGACAGCGGTGAGTGGACAGCGCGTGGCCCCTTCTATCACGCCTGGAAGACCCGGCTGCACGAACTGAGCAGCGATAGCGGCGAGGTGCGCTGGACGCTCCCCATCCAGGCACAGGATGTCTATACCATCACCGCCTGGTGGCCAGCAGCGCCGGTCGCCCCCGGCTGGAACGCCCAGACACGTTTCGAAGTCGTGCAGGACGACCAAGTGCTGGCCACCGCCATCCTGGACCAGCGCCAGCGCGGCGATGAATGGCACCTAGTGGCAGCTGTGGAACTCCGCCCAAGCCCAACGCCGTATGTGCGTCTGGTCTGCTCGGGCGCTCCATGCGTGGCCGACGCATTACACCTGCGCTCGACGGCGCGCTATAACAATGGCCAAGCGGCATCCACCATCACCTTGGCCCCGCTGGACGGCATTATCCTGCAACGTGGCCAAGGTGTGTATCTTCCTCTAATTCGCAAATCCAATTAGCTGCGCTAGGCATTACGCTTGCTCGCGCCTGCGCGTGTAGCGGGCGATGAAGTTATACGGCGAGGGCAGCGGGATCTGGCTGACGGCGTCCAGCTGGGCGAGTTCTTCGGCGGTGAGCGCCCAGCCGACGCTGCCCAGATTCTCTTCCAGCTGCTCCAATGTACGTGCACCGATGATCGGTGCGGTGACACCCGGTTGTTGCAATAGCCAATTCAAGGCCACCTGGGCTGGTGTCTTGCCCCGTGCCGCAGCGATCTCGCGCAGCGCGTCGATGATGCGCCATGTGCGTTCGCTCTCACGTTGCTCCGGCAGGTCGTCCCAGCGGTCGCCACGGCCGACACGGCTGTCCGCAGGCGGCGGCTCGCCGCGGCGATACTTGCCGCTCAGCCAGCCACCCGCCAGCGGTGACCAGCAGATGACCCCGATACCCTCCTCGCGACACAATGGCAGGAGCTCCCACTCGGGGCTGCGCACTAACAGGCTGTATTCGGGTTGTAGACAATCGAAACGCGCCCAGCCACGTTGCGCGCTCAGCATAATAGCGCGCATCAGCTGAGAGGGCGTGTAGTTGGAAGCGCCCAGATAGCGCACCTTGCCGGCGCGCACTAGGTCGTCTAGCGCGCGCAACGTCTCGTCCAGCGGCGTGGACGCATCCCAACAGTGCGTCTGATAGAGATCGATGTAGTCGGTCTGCAGGCGACGCAGGCTGGCGTCGATCTGCTCCATAATGTGTTTGCGCGACAAACCCGTGTCGTTAGGGCCATCCCCGGTGGGAAAGAAGACTTTGGTGGCGATCACCATTTGGGAGCGATTACCTCGCTTTTTCAACCAGTTGCCGAGCATTGTCTCGGACAGACCTTTGTTATAGATGTTCGAGGTGTCGAAGAAATTGCCGCCGGCGGCGACAAAGCGGTCCGCCAGGGCGTGGGCGGTCGCTTCGTCCGCACCCCAGCCGAAGGTCTGGGTGCCCAAACAGAGCTCGGAAACTTTGAGACCGGTGCGCCCCAGAAAACGATATTGCATATATATCCCTCCCCTCTTGGTGTCGATGTGCTTAATGGGCTTATGCGTTGCGTGTGCTCAGCGCGTGCAGCTGGTCGAAGATGGGCACCAGTGCGTCGTATGCTGCCAGGAAGATAGGGTAGAGGCGCTCATAGACTGCCTGAGCGTCCGGGCTGGGAGTGTGGCGGTCGATAATCTCCAGCAGCTCGTGGACGACGCGGAAGTCACGGAAAAGCCCTACACCGACGCCAGCCGCCACCGCTGCGCCCAGCGAGGTGGCCTCCTCAAGGAGGCGCGGACGCAGCACCGGTCGCCCGTACACATCGGCGAGGATCTGCCGCCACAACTTCCCTTTAGCGCCTCCGCCGATTACTGTCACCTCGTCGATGCGCGCTCCGGCTTCCAGGAAGGAGAGCAGGATGGTGCGCAGGTTCATGCTGATGCCCTCCAATACAGCGCGGATCATGTCGGCGCGGGTATGGGTAATTTGCAACCCGATAAAGCCACCGCGCGCCTTGGGATTCCAGTGTGGGCTGCGTTCGCCTTGCAGATAGGGCAGGAAGATCAACCCGTTTGCGCCCGGCGGGCTTTGTTCCGCACGCTGGTTCATCACCTCATACACATCGAGGCGCTTCTGTTCCGCTTCCTTCGCCTCATACCAGCATACTTGACGGCGCAGCCACTGGTAGGAGCCGCCGGCGGCCTGCATCGTGCCACAGGGCAAGAACAAGCCGGGCACCATGTGCGCCCAGTTGAAGATACGCCGGCCAGCGTCGTAAATGGGGTGGCGGCTGGCGAAGGAAATCCACGACGAGGCGCCAATGTAGTTGTAGGCCGGGCCCTCCTCGATCGCGCCAGCGCCCACCGCGGCGCTGGCGCCATCTCCGCCGCCGATGACCACCGGGATGCCTGGCACCAGGCCAAGCGCCTCCGCCGCCGTCGCGGTCAGCTCGCCCACTACATCAGTCGAATCATGGACCTCGGGCAACAGCGCTTCGTCAAGCTGCACTGCCTCCAGAATCGCGGGCGACCAGCGGCCTTCTTCGAGGTGGTAGAGATTCATGCCGCTGGCGTCGGAGCGGTCCGTGGCGAAGGCGCCGGTCATGCGCATAGCAATGAAGTCCTTCACGTGCAGGAACTTGTGCGCCTGGGAGAACACATCCGGTTCATGGTCGCGTACCCACATGATTTTGGCGCCGCTATAGGTCGGGCTGATGCGGTGGCCGGTGATGCGATAAACCTGCTCCTCGCCCAACGTCGCCGCCAGACGCGCGGCTTGTTCTTCGGCACGTTGGTCGGCCCAGATGATACAGCGCCGTAACGGGCGTCCGTGGGCGTCGACCGGCAGACAGCCCATCATCTGTCCACTGAAACCGATGACGGCCACATCTTGCGGCGCCACCCGCGCCTCGGCCAGCAATTTCTGTGTCGTCTCGATCACCGCGCGCCACCAATCCTCGGGATCCTGTTCCGCCCAGTGGCCATAGGGGTGGGAGGTCTCGTAGCCGCTAAAGGCGCTGGCCAGCATAGTACCTTCAGCGTCGAACAGGGTGGCTTTGTTGCCAGTGGTGCCCAGGTCATGAGCTAGGATATAGCGCTTCATTGCAAAACCTCGTTTGGTGGAAAGAACGATGCCCGCCGTATAGCGGCGTTACTTGATGGCCCCGACGATCAATCCCCGCGTGATATAGCGCTCAATCAGCAGCGCAATCACGATCATCGGTGCGATTGTCAGCAAAGAAAGCGCCGAAAGGAGCCACCACTGAGGGCCATAGGACTGGCTCCCGACACCAGCGACAAACATAGGCATCGTCGTGGCACGGCTGAAGGTCAACATCAAAGCAAACAAATAGTCATTCCACGAGAACATCATACAGAATAAGAAAGTGGCAATTAAGCCCGGCGACGAGAGTGGTAGGACAATCAGTCGGAACGCTTGCAACCGCGAGGCGCCGTCGATCAGGGCGCTTTCTTCCAAGTCGCGGGGTAGGTTAGCGAAAAAGTCGCGCATAATCCAGACGGCGAAGGGCAAGTTGAACACAGTGTAAATCAGGATCATGCCGGCGTGGGTATCCACCAACCCTAACACACGGTACATAATCAGATAAGGCAAGATCACCACCACCGGTGGGAGCATACGTTGCGAGATGATCCAGAAAGCGATGTCATTGTTGCGCCACTTGAGCACTGGCACGTAGTAATTAAAACGGGTGAGGGCATAGCCGGCCAGCGAGCCGATCGCCACCGCCAAGGCTGCGCTGGTCGGCGCCATAATGGCACTGTTAAGCCAGCTGCGGATCACCTGGTTCTGCATCGGCCCGGCCAGCACATATTTCCAAGCGTTGAGGGTGGGCTGAAAGTCAATCCACGGGAAGTAGGTCGGCCCTTGGAAGACAGCGACTGGCAGCTTCACCGAGGTGATCACTAGCCAGTAGATCGGAAAAAGACAGATCACCGTCCAAATGGCCAGGAAGAAATAGGTGATCCCCAGTTTAATGCGTCGCGTCTGGCGCATGGTCATGTACATCGTTCCACCTCACTCGACGGCTCGCACGGCGCGTTGGCGTACCAACTTTAGGAACAAGGTCGAGCTGATGATCACCATGATGAGCAGTGAATAGGCAATGGCCGAGGCATAGCCCAGGTTGCCGTTTTTCATCCCCACCAGGTAGGCATATAAGGTGACCGGCTCGGTGGCGGTGCCGGGTCCGCCTCCTGTCATCACCGTGACGATGTCGAACAGCTTGAACGCCTCTAACGCCCGGATCAGGATGACCGTGACCGAGACCGGCGCTAGCATGGGAAAGGTGATGTGGCGGAAGATCTGCCAATCGTTCGCCCCGTCGACGCGCGCGGCCTCGTACACCTCTGGGGGAAGGGATTGCAAGCCGGCGAGCAACACGATCATCATAAAGGGCGTCCATTCCCATGTGTCCACCAGGATCAAGGAAGGCAGCGCCAGTGAAGGGTTGCTGAACCAGGGAATCTGCGGCCCACCCAGCAATTTGATGATGTGATTGATCGGCCCTTGTCCTTCGTTAAATAGCATGCGACCGCCATAGGCCACTGCGGCGGGCGTTAACATCATGGGCATCAGGAAGACCACACGGAAGAAACGGCGGAAACGGATGTCCTGGTTCAGCAACAGAGCCACACCCAGCCCCACCAGATATTGTAGCGACACCGCGCCTACGACAAAGATGAGCGTGACGCGCGCCGTGTTCCAGAAGCGAGCATCGTTGACCAGGGTGATGAAATTCTCAAATCCGATGAAGCGCACGCCACCTGTCAACCGACTCAGATCCCAGCTAAGAAAGGCGAGTGCTAAGGAGAAAAACAAAGGAAAAAGTGAGAAGAGCAAGATGAGGATCACCGCTGGCAACAGGAAAATGTGCTTACTGGGATCCGAGGAGAGACGTGCCGCACGTACCACTTCACGTGGAGCAGACACTTTGGCCAACTGACCGGCTACATCTGTGGACATAAACACCCCCACAAATTGCACATGCTAAATAACGCCATGATACACCAGATGGCTCATACCACAACTTATTAAAAGGCGTAAATGCATTCCCCCTCCCTCGAGTGGGGAGGGGGAATGACACACAGACAGAACCCATCTTCGGAGATACCTGGATACTCCAATGACCTTATTCGGTAGGCAGGCCTAGCATCTCCCGATACAGCTTCTTCTGTTGCTCGCGGCCCAGGCGGTCGGTGATGGCATTCCACTGCTTGGCCACCTCGTCCAGCGCGGTCTGCGGGTCGACTTCGCCAGCGACAGCGCGCGCCAGCTGGGTGTCGAGCGCGTCGAAGTACTCCGCCGCACCAGGGATGCGCAGGTCCACCACCGCATTGGGATGGTTGATGATGTCACGCACGGCGTTGAGGTACTCGCGCGCCTCCTGTTCGGTCATGCCGATCTTCAGCCAGGGCTCCAGGTTGTTCAGGTCACTGAAGAAGTGCGGATTGACACCCGAGCCAGGATAGGTTACCAGCAGCTGGCTCATGTTCTGGTTGCCCATGAAAGCGGCGAAGTCAAAGGCACATTCAGGGTGCTTGGTTGTCTTGGAGACCGACTGCACCCAACCGCCGAAGGCCAGGTAAGGCGCCTGGTTGAGGTTGCCGGTCAGCTTGGTGGCATCGACCCATTCGCCGCGACGGCTGTCCCAATATTTCTCTGTCCCGGGGTGAAGCGCCGAACCCCACTTGCCCACTACGACAGAGGAATTCACGTCGGCGGCTAGCGGCCCTACGTCACCCCAGTCGATCGCCAACACCAGCTTGCCGGCCGGGAAGTTGCCGCGGATGTCGCCCACGTCCCAGTTGATCACGTCAGGCGGACCTACCTTGGCCAGCGATACGTACACCTTCAATCCCTCGACGAAGCCCGGGTTGTTGATCCGCGGCTCCATGGTGTCGGGGTCGAAGAAGTAGGCCGGGTCATCCGGTGCTTTTGCGAAGGCAGCAGCCACACCCAGGTAGGTCCAGTAAGACTGTGCCTTGCGCTTGAAGGCGGTACCAGCGCCCCAGATGACCTGCCCGTCGATCTCTTTGCCGTTGAAGAACTCAGCCACATCGTAGTACTGTTTCCAGGTGTTGGGTGGAGCAGGCAGGTCATAGCCGTACTTGGCCTTGAATTCGGCCTGCCACTTGGGGTCAGTCAACAGGTCACGGCGATAGTAGATCATATGGGCATCGCCATCATAGGGCAGTCCATAGACCTTGCCACCCCAGGAGAGGATGCGGTCGCGATAGGTGGGGATCAAGTAATCATAGCCGACCTGATCCTGCACCTTCTGCGGCACCTCGAGCACGTAGCCCGCTCCCATGATATCACCAGCCCAACCGGCAGCATAGATAATAATATCAAACGGGCTGGCGCCGGAGATGAAACCAGTGCGGATCTTCTCGAAAAGGTCACCAAAGGGGAACTCCTGTACTTCGACGGTACCTCCCGTCTTCTCGCCCCATAGCTTCCAGAAGTCCAACACTGGACCGGCGATCTGCGGACCAACCTGAGTGCCGACTACCAGATTGACACCCTTGCAGTCGATCTCTCCAATGCCGTTGGGGAACAAGTTGCTGGGGTCGGCCTGCTTGGTCTGCACGTCTGGCGGGACAGGGCGTTGTGCCAACGCCTCAGGCGCCGCCAAGCTGGCCAGCATCGAAAGGACTGCGAGCAAACCCAGGACATACGAAAGCTTTACCTTCATGGTTAAACCTCCTCCGTGAGTGTCAGTTGACCCATCTCAACTGCATAGCTGTGTCTGAATGTCCTGAAAACGCACCTTGGGGAGAAACCTGAACAGGTGGCCACGCAACACCTGCCAGCTGCCCACAGAGGGTGAAACCTCGTCTTTGGGCAATACCTTTCCCGCTTTTTCGACGTGCGCGACAGCTGTGCTTTTGCCCCTTTGCCTCACCTCCTTCCTTAAATAACGAAAACTCGCACCCTTGCTATCTTCAGCACTCTTAAGAGAATTATAGCATAGACTGGCCCGATGAGCAAGTGGGATTGCTAAGGGTGTTGAAAAAGTGCGCCGAAAAGTGTCATTTTGCTCGGGTAATGGATTGCGAACGTCCTTTCAGCCTGAATGACCCGGCATATCGGGCGTCATTCCCCCATTTTCAGCCCCTTCAGGCGAGCGCATTCAAGTTTGGGACAGTAGGGAAGCAACTGCCCAAAGTGACGACGGTTATCCGAGCCGCGACCGTCAGGGAGCGGTTTTTTTCTCCCTCATCCTGGCCCTCTCCCAACGGAGGTGAAAGGAAAACCGCCGGCTGACGCACGCAGCTCAGTGGGAACCCCCTTTCCTCCCCAAAGCGACATGCATCCCGAAAAAAGCTGCTTGTTTGCCTTGCCCTCGTGCGCGAAGTAAAATCACCTGGATGACCTATGCTCACACCTATGCGGCATCAGTATCTGCAGATCAAAAAGCAGTACCCGGACGCCATTGTTTTCTTCCGTCTGGGCGATTTCTACGAAACCTTCGACGAGGATGCGCGTATCGTCTCTCAAGTATGTGACATCGTGCTGACGTCACGTCCGGTCGGCAAGAACGAGCGTGTGCCGCTGGCCGGCGTGCCCTATCACGCCGCGGATGGGTATATCGCCCGCTTGATCCATGCCGGGTACAAGGTGGCCATTGTCGAGCAGGTGGGAGGCGGCGTCTCCAGCCATCTGCGCAGTGAGATGAGCCGCACGACCGACACACCTACCGGCGCCGGACTCGCAACCCGTGGCTTAGTGCATCGCGAGGTAACGCGCGTTATCACGCCAGGCACTATTGTTGAACTATCCCTGCTGGAACATGCGCGCAATCACTACCTGGCCGCATGTGTCATCGAGACAGGCGTCATGGGTCTGGCCTACGCAGACGTCTCCACCGGCGAGTTTGCGGCCACACAAGTGCATAGCCCCGAGCCGTGGCACGCACTGGGCGCGGAACTCGCCCGCCTGCAACCGGTGGAGATTCTGCTGCCAGGGAAGGAGCTGGCAACGCGGTTGAAAGCGGAACTCTCTTTCCCTGCAACAATCACCCCGTGCGAGGCGTGGTACTTCGATCTGGACACGGCGACTGAGACGTTGAAGAGCCAGTTCGAAGTTGCCACGCTGGATGGCTTCGGGCTACATGCCAGCCCTCACGCCATTCGCGCCGCCGGAGCCGTCATCCAGTATCTGAGCACCACCCAGAAGGATGCCCTGGTCAACTTCACCCGCGTCGTGCGCTACCATCCGGGCAATTACATGGTGCTGGACGCCACCACGCGCCGCAATCTGGAGCTCACCCAAACCCTGCGCAGCGGTTCAGTAAAGGGGTCGTTGCTAGAGGTGTTGGATCGTACCATTACGCCGATGGGGGCGCGGCGTCTGCGCCAATGGTTGCAGCAACCGCTGCGCGAGGTCAGTGCTATCCGGCGTCGGCTAGATGTCGTAGAGCAGCTGGTCCACCACCATGCGGTGCGCACGCGGATCCGCACGCAGCTGAAGGAGGTCGGCGACCTGGAACGCCTGGCCAACCGCGCCGCCCAAGGGATCATTCGACCGCGGGAGCTATTGGCGTTGGCGCAGGGACTGCGCGCCAT